>JAZQNG010000105.1:0-13739 GCA_045627205.1 Lachnospiraceae bacterium | reverse complement strand
TACTCACCAAGCTTAACCTCAGGCTTTACGGCTACAACAGCTGTATAAATAAAGCTCTCGCCCTTTGCAATCTTTTCTACATCAATTTCAGGTCTGGAGACGATGTCAAGACCGGATTCCTTAGCAGCAGCCTCATATGTATCATTGATGGCAATATTTGCAGCATCCTCGTAAAATACTCCGGGACCATATGACTTTTCAATAAGTGCTAAAGGTGCCTTACCCTTACGGAAGCCCTGAATCTGAATCTTATTCTTGTTCTGCTGATATGATTTCTCATATGCCTTTGCAAAATCCTCTGCGCTTACTTCTACTGTAAGTTTAAAACTGTTTTTTCCTAAATCTTCTGTCTTAACGCTCATCTGACGTTCCTCCTAATATTTCTAAAGGGCATTTAATCCCACAATCGACAGAAAGTATATCATAAATACTGTCATAAAGCAAGCAAAATCATTTTTCCTTCAAAAATCAGCAAAATCGGTAAATATCTTTATTGCTTCATAAAGCCGGTCAGGCGAGGATACTGCTGTGACAGCCGACAAAAATCAGCCGCATCATGGATGTCCATGACACGGCTGATTTTGAACCCGGGCGCCTCCGGTTGCCGGAGTTTTTTCACATTCCCCAATAAATCAATTCCGATTAATATCAGAGCCAGTAGGTCATTGTTATGATAAATGAATAAGCTGCCAATATAATAGCACTGAACCAGTATAACTTATTTACATCCAGACCGCGTGCAAACAATTTAAAGGTTCTTACAATTGCAAATGCAAAAACTACAAGGACAATCTTTGTGAAAAGTGTAACAAAATAGGTTGTTGCAAGTCCGAAGAGTGCCATTGTCAGATATATACAGCTGATCGGAACAGTTTCAACACAAAGAACACTGACTATCTTCATATAGCCGGCATCCTTATTCTTGCTGAAGACCATAATCAGTGCAGCAACACCGAATATCATTGCGCCTGAGAAAAGCATATCCCAGAATGCACTTAAGAAATAATATCCAAATCCCAATCCAAGATATTTGGATATACGTGTTAAGTAAGGAATCAGATTTCCAAGCAGTACTGCTGTAAGGAACACAGCTCCCCAGATAAGTGTGGGCATAGTCTTGATTTCACCTGAAACAACCTTCTGTCCCATTTCGCCGGGAGTCTTTAAGAATTTTGTAAATACTGCCATAATATCGGCAAATCCGCCACCCTCACCGGGAGCCTTGGGAGCCGGCTGAGGTACAGGCTGAGGTGCAGGTGCTGCTGCTACAGGCGCGGGTGCTGCCTGAGGGGCAGGTGCTGCTGCTACAGGGGCAGGCGCTACGGGGGCAGATGCTGCTGCTACAGGTGCAGGCGCTGCGGGTGCAGGTGTTGCCTGAGGTGCAGGCGCTGCCTGAGGTGCAGGCGCTACTGCTACAGGCGCGGGTGCTGCCTGAGGTGCAGGTGCCGCTGCTACAGGCGCGGGTGCTGCCTGAGGTGCAGGTGCCGCAGGTGCAGGTGCTTCCGCTACAGGGGCTTCCGCTACAGGCTGTATTCCACGGGCCTGAATGGCCTGAGGGCAATTACACAATTCATTTTCCGCAAGCTTAGTTCCGCAATATGCACAAAATGCCATGATTTATTTCCTCCTCAATAATACATTTATGGTTTTTTCTTTGAACCGCTACAAGATGTAGTATATCAGAATAAAATGGAGTTATCAATCCTTTTTTTGAGAAATAAACAGGCATTTTAGGAGTAAAAAGGAGAAAAAAACATTGTTTTTTTGCCCGAAATATAGTATTCTACGCTTTGTCAGGCAAAAATATGCCACTTATTAAATTACTACGTAAAATATAAACGATATCTAAAATGATTGGAGAAAATATAACCATGAAGCTGAAAAAATATCTTTCACTCGCAATACTCACGCTGGCATTACTTCTTGCAGGCTGTTCCTCTGATACAAAGCCTGAGGGTGGGAATAATGGAACCGGGACCCCATCCGTCACCGCGGCCGCAGACGTTTCCCAAACGCCTACCGCCACCCCCGTACCGCCCACTGCGACGCCCCTGCCTACCGCAACACCGGCTCCGACGTCTACACCTACTCCGAGTCCCTCTCCCATACCTTCAATTTACGACAGGCTTACGGAGACTGATGATGAAAAGGTCTATCTGTACGATTTGAGTGAGCGCTACTGCGAGGCTCTTTCAGGACAGTATGTTGACGGCAGGATGCTGATGAATTACTGTCTTGAAGATGAGGAAACCCAGCTGCTTGAAAGTATAGACCTTGTAACCGGTGAAACCGTCACCTTAAAGGAGGGCAATTATTATTATTCGAGCAATATCGAAAGGCTGAACAACGGAACTCTTGCCGATTTTGATTCAACAAACGAGATAATTAAATTATTAAAAGCCGACGGAACAGAGATTGCCGAATTTGAATATCCCTTCATAGCATATGAAGACAGCTATATTTTCAGCAATTCCGGCGAATTCATCTATTATATCCATGAAAGTGACGGTATTCTTTACCGCTACGAAATTGCCACCGGAACCAAGACTCCCGTCACCACCGACGCATTTAAGGACAGCGGCTATATTTCATCAATAGACTCCGAGGACAGGACAATGGTTGCATACTTCTATCCGATGTATGATGACTATTACTTCTGCTACATCGATTTAAGCAACGGTAAAGTAACACGCGGCAAGGACATCCCCGAGCAGGAATACAGGACCTGTTCTCCCAATGGCAATGAATATATTACCGAAAACGAGAACCTCCCCTGTTTTGAATATTATATAAACGATACCCTCGAGAGCACAATCCGGCTCTCACAGCCCGATGAAAAATACAATTATGAAGTAGACTGGAAGAACGGACTTCTGATAACGATAAGCTACACCTACACAAATACCAGCTACACCACCTTTACATGCTACAACATCAAAACAGGTGAACCGGTTTCGAACTGGAATGTCCCGAATACCGACTATCTGGCATATTCAGGATATTCCTTTGATCCCGCAAACGGCTTCATTTACTTTACCTCTCTTGTTGAAAAAAAGCCTGTTCTTTATGTATGGTCATATTCCGAGGACAATATATCCGACTACCAATATGCACGAATGGATGTGATTCCGGAGTATCTTGACAGGCAGCGGCGCGAGCTCGAGGAAAAGTACAACATGTATTTCTATGTCGGGCATGAAATTGCTTCAACAGACGGTGACTACATCATAAAAACATCCACCAACTACCATCAGATGAGTGATACGCTTAAATCCATTGATAAAGCCCTTTCCACCTATCCCGAAGGCTTCTTCGAGCAGTTTAAGACAGGCTATATAAAGACACTTGGAATCTATCTGTGTGACGGCTTCATTAAGCAGGCTGAATATCAGATTGACGATGCCATTGCCCTTGCGGGAGTCCAGGGCTACGAACGTTATCTTTTCCTTGATGTGAACTGGGCAAATTCAATCGAACAGAATATTTACCATGAGGTTTCACACTGGATTGACCACATGATAAATGACCAGGCAACCTTCGGAAGGTTTGAGGACTTTGAGAATGAATGGATGGCGCTTAATCCCAGAAGATTCAACTACGAGATGGACTACAATACCGTCAGCCCCTTCAGCAGATACACCATATATTCTGCCAAGGACAAGGCTGATGCCTACTTTACCGATGATTATGCCCTCACCTATCCTACAGAAGACAGGGCAAGGATTTTTGAACATCTGATGGTATATTCGACAGACGAATTCATGGCCAGTCCCCACCTGCGTGAGAAGGCACATTTCTATTTCGATTATATCAGACAGGCCTTCGATACGACAGACTGGCCTGCAGAAACAGAATGGGAGAAAAAACTTCGCCAGCTGGATGAATTCTACAGCGGCGAAGGCACAATAACACTTAAGGAAATATATCCTGAATATTTTGAAGAACAGGAAAGACTTCAGCAGATTGATGAATTAATAGGCATGGCGGGTGTGGGCTGATTACGCGCACACCCCGGTGCCTCATACATTTTTCCATGTACGAAGTGGTTATAGGAACGGCAGCCCCCTGCACAATATTCTCCATACATGCAGGTTTTACAGGCTCCCGTCAGAAGGTCTGATGTAAATTTTCTGTTGTAGGAAAAGCCATCAGGATTTTCCCAGATTTCACGGAGCGATTTATCACGTAGATTTCCCTCGATAAAGCACTCATCATACATTGACTCACAGCCCCGGACATTTCCGATGCTGTCTATTCCGATTGCTGTCAGTCCGGCACTGCAGCCCGAAAAAAAGCCCCTTCCGCTCATATCGCCGCGAACGTTTCCCTCGGAAGGAGTAAAATAGCCGATATTGTCTGCTATCCCAAGCGCAAAGGGAACCGAGCGCATGTTATCCTCCACAAAGCGGATGACACGTGCCTGGTCAAAGGCATACGGTATCCCGTTATTTGCTGCATTTCCCATGGGCGAGCATGCCTGCAGCTGCCAGGCATAAATCGGATAGCTGATAAGTATATCCAATAATTCAGGCAGAAGCTCAACATTTTCCGAATTCAGCGTACTGATGACCGAAACCGGGATGGCATTATCCGCAAGAACCTCTATAGCACGGATTGCCCTATCGTAGCTTCCCTCCTGACGGTATTTATCGTGTACCTGCTTTGGACCGTCCAGCGAAACCGAAACCGACTCAATTCCTGAACTCTTCAGTTCATCTGTCAGCCTTTCCGAAAACATAAAGCCATTCGTGATTATGTTTACGGCAACCTGCTGCGAAACAAGTCTGTGCACTATTTCCGACCAGTCCCTGCGCATAAAAACCTCGCCGCCTATCATTGATACGCGGCGGCAGCCCATCCGGGCAAGCTGGTCCGCTACCTTAAGACACTCCTCTGTCGTCAGCTCGTTTTCACGTGCCCTTCCGCCGGAGGAGCCGCAATATCTGCAGGAAAAGCAGCAGGCCAGGGTTATTTCCCAGACACATTCCCTAAGTTTATAATTCACCATATTGCTCATGTTTTCTCAAATATCAGCTTCGTACCGCACTCAGTGCAGAAGGGCTGTTCAAATTTTACAGCCGTCATGCATAAGGGGCAGAAATAGGTTTTCGGTTCCTCAAGCCTTGTCCCGCACATATTGCAGAACCTGCTTTTGCCGGGAAGGATTTCACCGCACTCCCGGCACGCTGTACGGGGAGCATTATCCAATGGCTTAGAAACCTGCGGCTTTGCTGCAAAGGAGCTCTCCGTCCACAAGCCGTTCGGAGCCGGCTCCGGGCCACGGTATACGCACATCATGGGCATCTCAGGCTGCCGGTTTTCCGGATATTTGCTCTGAAAATACTCCGGACCTGCATATACACATTTCATTCTGTTATAATCATCAGATGGATTTTTCATTTACAATCTCCGTTATAATAGCATCAGAAGCTTACATAAATCGAATCCTCAACCTTTTGGGCTGCCTCGCTGCCGAGCATTGCCTCAACTATACTCAGTCCGAACACAACGGCAGAGCCCATGGATTTACCGGTTATGATGTTTCCGTCAATTTCAGCTCCCTTTCCTGTAGCTTCAGCTCCCAAAAGCCTGTCCTCAAAGCCGGGAAAGCAGGTTGCCGTCCTTCCCTTCAGAAGTCCGTTATCTCCAAGTACGGAGGGGGCTGCACATATTGCCGCAACAAACCTTCCCTGTGCATTGTAGGAATTAATCAGTGCAACAACCTCACTGCAGGCACCAAGATTTTTTGTGCCCGGCATTCCACCCGGAAGCACGATGCAGTCACCGTCCTCAAGCTGCGCTACAGCCTCCTTTTCACCCTTTGCAAGCGAAAAGTCCGGAACCACCTTTATTCCATGTGAACCCGAAACCTCACTGCAGCCACCGTCTGCCGGCGTTTCAACCTTTACTGTCTTTACCTCGACTCCGGCCCGTATAAGGATGTCAGCTGTTGTCAGGGCCTCAACCTCTTCAAAACCATTTGCAAGTAAAACATATGCCTTCATACTGCCTCCGCCTTTCAGGATTTGTCCGGATTATTTTGTAGTCTTCGGAATCATTATCTTTTCAAGATTCCAGATATCGCGTACATACTCCTCGATTGTACGGTCAGAGGAGAACTTGCCGCATTTTGCAACATTCAGCATGGCTGCCTTTGCCCAGCGCTTCTCATCACGGTACATTTCCTCAATTCGCTTCTGTGCCTCGGCATATGAACGGAAATCCTTCAGAATGAAGTACTGGTCTGCACGCTCACCGCCGTTGGATTCCATCAGCGAATTGTAAAGCTCACGGAAAAGCTCTGTATTCTGAGGAGAATAATAGCCGTTTATCATCTGTGTCATTACCATACGGATTTCAGTATCTGTATTGTAAATCTCCTTCGGATAATATCCGCCGTTATTCTCATAGTTAATGACTTCATCAGCTGAAAGGCCGAAGATTACTGCATTTTCCTCTCCAACCTCCTTAACGATCTCGACATTTGCGCCGTCCATTGTTCCAAGTGTAACCGCACCGTTCAGCATGAACTTCATGTTTCCTGTACCGGAGGCCTCCTTTGAGGCTGTTGAAATCTGCTCTGAAACATCAGAAGCCGCAAAAATCATTTCTGCATTCGAAACACGGTAATTCTCAATGAAAACAACCTTAATCCTGCCACGGATTACGGGATCGTTGTTGATTACATCACCGACACTGTTGATAAGCTTGATAATAGCCTTTGCACGGCGATAGCCTGCCGAAGCCTTCGCACCGAAGATAAATGTCCTGGGATAGAAATCCATTTCGGGATTCGCCTTCAGTTCATTATACAGGTACATGATATGCATAATGTTGAGAAGCTGTCTCTTGTACTCATGCAGACGCTTAACCTGAACATCGAAGATTGATCTGGGATCAACCTCAACGCCGTTATTCTCCAGTATATATTTTGCCAGACGTACCTTGTTCTGGTATTTAATGTTCATGAATTCATGCTGTGCCTTCTCATCATCCGCATAAAGACTCAGCTTTTCCATCTTTGAAAGATCCGTAATCCAATCTGCACCGATTTTCTCCGTTACCCAGTTTGCAAGCAGCTGATTGCCGTGAAGCAGGAATCTTCTCTGGGTGATTCCGTTTGTCTTGTTGTTGAACTTGCCGGGGAAATACTCTGCAAACTCCTTTAAGGACTGGTTTTTAAGGATTTCCGTATGCAGCTGTGCAACACCGTTTACCGAGAAGCCGCCTACGATTGCAAGGTTTGCCATACGTACCTGTCCATCGTAAACAATGGCCATCTTCTCAATCTTCTTATAATCACCGGGATAGGTAATTTGGATTTCACGGATGAAACGGCGGTTGATTTCTTCAACAATCTGATAAATTCTGGGAAGCAGTCTTGAGAAAAGCTCAAGAGGCCACTTTTCAAGTGCTTCAGCCATAATTGTATGGTTTGTATAAGCGCAGGCCTTTGTTGTAACTGCCCATGCCTCATCCCATGTAAGATAATGCTCGTCCATCAGGATTCTCATAAGCTCGGCAACCGTTACAGAGGGATGGGTATCATTGAGCTGGAAGCATACCTTTTCAGGCAGTCTCCTGATATCATCATGATGCTTCAGATAGTTCTTTACTGCCAGCTGTACACTTGCCGAAACAAAGAAATACTGCTGCTTTAAACGAAGCTCCTTACCTGCATAATGGTTATCATTGGGATAAAGGACCTCGACAATTGTATTTGCCAGATTCTGCTGCTCAACTGCCTTGTGGTAATCGCCCTTATCAAAGGAATCAAGCTGGAAGGTATCGATTGCACGCGCATCCCAGATTCTGAGTGTATTTACAAAATGGTTGTTGTAGCCTACAACGGGAACATCGTAGGGAACAGCCTCAACAGAGCTGTAGCCCTCCTGAATGAAGCACTCTCTTCCCTGCTCGTTGCGGATCATCTTTACATAGCCGCCAAACTTGACAACCTGTGAATTGTCCTGATCGCACATTTCAAAGGGATTTCCATCCTTCAGCCAGTTATCCGGAACCTCAACCTGGAATCCGTTTTCAATCTTCTGCTTGAACATTCCGTATTTATAACGGATACCGCAGCCGATTGCAGGATAATTCAGTGTTGCAAGAGAATCAAGGAAAGAGGGTGGCAGACGGACGTGACCACCGTTTCCGAGTGCGGGATCGGGCTCCTGATCCTCTATTGTATCCAGTTCAAAACCAAGCTCATCAAGAACCGCAGCAACATCCTTATCCGCCTTCAGGTTAATAAGCATATTTCCAAGTGTACGTCCCATCAGGAACTCCATGGACATATAGTAAACAACCTTTCCGTCCTGCTTCTCGAACTGCTTATGGGTTTCAAACCAGTCCTCGACAACATACTCCTTGATTGCATACGATACTGCCTGGAACATCTGCTGCTGCGTAGCCTCAGCAGGCTCCTTGCGGTAAAGTGTCAACAGATAGTTCTCAATGCTTGATTTAAATTCTTTCTTGTTAATTTTCATTAATCAAAAGCCTCCATGATAATTTTTATCAATCAAATTGATTGTTAAAGCCATATTTATTGGTATCGGCATTTTCCGCCATTTTATTAACATCCGGAATCAGCCGAGATACGGCTCCATAACAGCCGCCGGAATAAGTGTTGATTTATCCTCGCCCCACCGGTCATATTCCTCAGCCGGGTAGTAAAGGTACATTATCTTCCCATAGGTACCGAGTGCCCCGGGAAGTTCTTCCATTACCAGCTCACTATCTGCAAGCATATTGTTGAGGACAGTCAGATAGATATCGCTGTTTTCCTTCGGCAGATAAAGAATATAGGGCTGAACTCCGTGCTTTTCCTCTATTACGAAATCCCAGCCGTCAAGGCCGTCCGGATATCCGTATTCAGCAAGAAGCTCCGTATCCTCCGATGAAATGAACTCCTGCTCGATTATATTAAACGCATAGGAATCTGAGGTGTCCTCTGCCTCGCAATACTCCATCGAGGCAACGACAATCCTGTAATCTTCATTGTAAAAATCCCTTACGTAGGTGCACCGGATCACATCCGGCTCAGCCTGCCCCTCAACAGGAATATATTCAATCATCGTAATATGATTTCCGTCGGGTGCTGCAATATAGATTTCCACGCCGTCGTCATAATCATCACAGTACAGCGACATTACCCGGTCATATTCCAGCTCAATCCTGTCTGTATACATCATTTCAAGGGCATAGTGTGTATCAGAATAAATCTGCTCATAATCCTCGTCATATATGCTGAACCATACTCCTGCAATCCCGTTTTCAATACTTAAAACCGAAGCGGACGAGCAGTTGCTGTTCTCGTAATCAAAATTCTTTGAGTAATACAGGGTATCCCCATGCTGATAATTCATTATGTCGAGGTTCCAGGTTCCTTCAAGCTTTTTAAAGGTCTCGGGATCCGCAAACATGGATGCACCGTTTTCCTGCATATATGCCACGTTTCTCATTGAACTGAAATATTCCCTTACGTCCTCTGCTTCAAGTATATCCGATGCCAGGCAGCCTTCCTCGTAGTTGAAGTACATTTCCTTAGATGTAGGTTGAAAGTCCGATAAATATATTCTTTCATATGCCTCGTCATACTCTTCCTTGCGTACATCCTTATCTCCAACCATATATGAATCCGAATCATACATATATGTGAAGGATTCGTCAAAAGCGCCCACTCCGTTCTCAATATGGTCTATCTCAAGATAAATATATCCGTGTCTGTTCATATCCGAATAGAGCCTGTTCTGACGTGACAGATATCTGATGCTGCCGTTTGTTCCGTATTCTCCGGCCAGGGATGCCTTTTTATCCGAATAGGTCACAACACTTACAGGATTGTACATTGCTGAACCGTCTGCAATAAAAAGCTCGGGAATATCATCCCCATCCACAAAGCCCATATTTACACGTATTTCATCGGCACCGGCCTCAGATTTGGAGACATACTCCTTCAGATAATCAAAATAAGCCATGTAAAGAAGCTCGTCCTCTGAAACATTCATGTCCGGATCATCAGGTACTGCCGTGGGCTCCGGCTCAGCTGTAGGCTCTGCCGTAGGAACGGTCGTAGGTGTAGCTGCAGGTGCAGACGTAGGGACTGCCGTAGCCGTAGGTGCTGTCGTAGGTGCTGTCGTGGGATTCCCGTCAGGCGCCGTTGTGACACCGTTTACAGGGTCCACCTCCGGGTCCAGGATTTCAGGTGATGTACAGGCTGCAAGGCAGATGACAAGCAGCATAATAAGAGCACTGTTTATAATTTTCTTCATGGTATGTCCTCCTCTCAGATTTCCGACTTAAAAAGCCAGCAAGGGCAGGGACCGTTTCCGGTCCCCACCCGGCCAATTCAGTTCTTCTTTACAGCGATTGTAACATCCTCGCCATTTAAATTCCATTCCTTTGCGTTACCCTCTACGGTATCGTAAAGAATTGCATCTGCAAGAACAATCTTTGCGATTGTATCTGCATTTTTCTCGCATACTGCCTTAATAACGGCATTGCCTGAGATATATACGTTGATGCGGTCCATAACCTCAAAGCCCGAATCCTTACGCATGGTCTGAACCTTGCTGATTACCTCACGCATGTAGCCCTCCTCGATAAGCTCGGGAGTAAGGTTTGTATCAAGAACAACGGTAATTCCGTTTTCCTCGCCCGATACGAAGCCCTCGCTCTTTACAGCCTCAATAAGAAGGTCATCCTTATCAAGCACCTCGCTCACACCCTCTACCTCAACAGTAAGGCTGCCCTTTTCATTGAGCTCCTTCATGGCTGCACTTCCGTTCAGCTCTGAAAGAACCGTCTTCAGTGCATTAAGCCTTGAACCGAAACGGCGTCCCAGGGTCTTGAGCTGGGGCTTAAAATTGTAATTTGTAAAGCTGCTTACATCATCGGTAAACTCGATAGCCTTTACATTAAGCTCATCCTTGATGATGTCCTGATAGAAATCGCTGAGCTTGTCTTCAGCCTTTACATACATTTTTGCAAGAGGCTGACGCTGCTTTGTATTAGCTTCATTTCTGCAGGCACGTCCGATAACAACTGCCTTCAGTACCTCGTCCATATCCTTCTCAAGCTGTTTATCAACAAATGCATCGTTGCAAACAGGATAATCACAGAGATGGATGCTTTCAGGCGCATCCGCATTTACTCCTACTACCAGATTCTGATAGATATCCTCTGTCATAAAGGGAATCATCGGAGCTGCTGCCTTACAGATATCAACAAGTGCGGTATAAAGCGTCATATAAGCATTAATCTTATCCTGCTCCATTCCCTTTGCCCAGAATCTCTCACGGCAACGGCGGACATACCAGTTACTCATCTCATCAACGAATTCGAGGAGACACTTTGCTGCCTCGGGAATGCGGTAATTTGCAAGGTCGTCGTCTGTCTCCTTAATTGTTGAATTAAGTCTTGACAGAAGCCACTTATCCATTGCAGGAAGCCTGTCATACTCAAGCGAATACTGAGTAGGATCGAAATTGTCGATGTTTGCATAAAGAGTGAAGAAGGCATAGGTATTCCAAAGTGTACCCATGAACTTTCTCTGTCCCTCAACAACTGCCTTGTCATGGAAACGGTTGGGCAGCCAGGGAGCCGAATTGATGTAGAAATACCATCTGATGGCATCTGCACCGAATTTATCAAGAGCATCGAAGGGATCAACTGCATTACCCTTTGATTTACTCATCTTCTGTCCGTTCTCATCCTGTACAAGTCCGAGAACTACAACGTTCTTATACGGGCTCTTGTTGAAAAGCAGCGTGCTTTCGGCCATAAGTGAATGGAACCAGCCACGTGTCTGGTCAACAGCCTCTGAAATAAAGTCTGCAGGGAACTGCTGCTCAAATAATTCCTTGTTTTCAAAGGGATAATGATGCTGTGCGAAGGGCATTGCACCTGAATCGAACCAGCAGTCGATAACCTCAGGTACCCTGTGCATTTCCTTACCGCAGTCCGGGCATTTAAAGGTAACGCCGTCGATGTAAGGTCTGTGAAGCTCAATAGTCTTTGCATCTGCATTTCCGCTTCTTTCAGCAAGCTCTGCACGTGAACCGATGCACTCTAAATGACCGCACTCACACTCCCAGATATTTAAAGGAGTTCCCCAGTATCTGTTACGTGAAATAGCCCAGTCCTGGATATTCTCAAGCCAGTTACCGAAACGTCCCTTACCGATTGATTCGGGAATCCAGTTAACCGTATTGTTGTTTCTTATAAGGTCGTCCCTTACTGCAGTCTCCCTGATGTACCAGGACTCTCTTGCATAGTAGATGAGAGGAGTGTCACATCTCCAGCAGTGAGGATATTCATGCTCAAACTTGGGAGCATCAAAAAGCTTACCCTGTGCATCAAGATCCTTTAATACCTCCGGATCTGCCTTCTTAACAAAGAGACCTGCATAGGGAGTTTCGGCTGTCATCTCACCCTTTCCGTTTACAAACTGTACAAAGGGAAGATCATAATTACGGCCTACATTGGCATCGTCCTCACCGAAAGCAGGTGCAATATGTACGATACCTGTACCGTCTGTCATTGTAACATATGAATCGCAGGTAACGAAGAAGCCCTTCTTGTTCTGCCTGTCGGCACATGTCTTTGAGCACTCGTAAAGGGGCTCATATTCCTTATATTCAAGTTCTTTTCCTGTATAGGATTCAAGAATCTCATAAGCAGGTGTTACGCTTCCGTCCTCGTTTTTAACAGCAAATTTTCCAAGAACCGTATCAGCAAGTGCCTGGGCAAGGATGTAGGTATAGCCGTCAGCGCACTTAACCTTTACATAGGTATCCTCAGGATTTACACAAAGTGCAACGTTTGAAGGAAGTGTCCAGGGTGTTGTTGTCCATACAAGGAAATACTCGTCCGCACCCGCAACCTTGAAGCGTGCGATGGCAGAACGCTCCTTAACAGTCTTGTAGCCCTGTGAAACCTCTGCTGAGGAAAGAGGGGTTCCGCAACGGGGGCAGTAGGGAACAATCTTGAAGCCCTTGTAAAGGAGCTTTTTATTCCAGATTTCCTTCAGTGCCCACCATTCTGACTCGATGAAATTGTCATCATAGGTAACATAGGGATTCTCCATATCAGCCCAGAAGCCGACTGTACCTGAGAAATCCTCCCACATTCCCTTGTATTTCCATACGGATTCCTTGCACTTCTTGATAAAGGGCTCCATGCCGTACTGCTCAATCTGCTCTTTTCCGTTAAGTCCGAGCATCTTTTCAACCTCAAGCTCTACCGGAAGTCCGTGTGTATCCCAGCCTGCCTTACGGGGAACCATTTTTCCCTTCATGGTCTGATATCTGGGAATCATATCCTTGATTACACGTGTAAGTACGTGTCCGATATGAGGCTTACCATTTGCTGTAGGCGGTCCGTCATAGAAGGTGTAGGTAGGACAGCCTTCACGGAGCTTCATGCTCTTTTTAAAGATGTCATTGTCTTTCCAGAATTTCTCGACCTGTTTTTCACGGTCAACGAAGTTCATGTCTGTAGAAACTTTCTCAAACATTTTTCTCTCTTCCTTTCTAAAATAAATTAAGCCCACATCCAAAACAGGATGCGGGCTTCAGCATTCTACCACCTATTTTGAAGGTACTCGCCAATCCGCCGGCCATACATCTCCGAAAGAATTCAGATATTCTATGGACCTTAGCTTTAAGCTTCATACCGTTCCCTTTAACGCAGGAATGCGTCAACATCTACTCTCACAGAGATTTCAATAT
>JAZQNG010000104.1:0-26830 GCA_045627205.1 Lachnospiraceae bacterium | reverse complement strand
CTTACGATTTGTTCATGTCCGTTGTACAGCCTCCTTGCCTGCAAAGATTTATCTGTCGGTTTGTAAGCAAGCTTACAACCGACATATAAATTTTTGCAGGCACGGATAGTAACTATACGCCCATGAAGTTGATGAGGCGGTCGTACATTTCGTTCATGGTGCTGATTACCTTGGCTGAAAGGTTATATGCGTTCTGGTACCGTACCAGGTTCATTGCTTCTTCATCTATATCTACACCCGAAACGGAAAGTCTCTGGTTGTCTATGGCGTTTACGATGTCCTGCTGGTTTTGGTTGAAGTTTATTGCTTTATGGGAATCTACACCGAGCTCCGCTATCAGCGACTGCAGGAAGCCCGAGGGTGTTCCCTGCTTGAACATTGAAGCATCATCCTTCAATTCTATGAGTTCAAATGCTATATCGTTGTTCGACTCACCGTCTATTACATTGGTGGCGGTTACAATCCTGTTCGGGTCCTTGTAAATCTCATCGGTAACGCAGAAGCCCCTTGCAGTCATGAAATAGTAGTTTCCGTAGTTTTTATCCTCTTCCTCCTCCGGTGCGTAGGCTCCTGTCTTCGAGCTTACGATTATACCGTCGTCCAGCTCATCCTCTGAATATTCAAAGGAATAGTTTTCACCGCTTACCCTGTTACGGCTGTTGAAAAAGTCAAGTCCGGGCTCATTATTCAGATCCACGCCCTTACGGTGAACCTCATTATAGCGCTGTGAAAATACTCTTGTGAATTCATCAAGCTGCTGCATATAGTAGGCAAGTCCCTTATAGGGAATGCTCTGTCCTATACGTACCTCAGACTCGTCGTAGTCCTTTTTCAGCTCCTCGTCGAGTGCAAATTCATATACGAAATTTCCTGTATCCTCGTCTCTTGTAACCTGGAAGCCGTTATAATTATATTCGCGGTTTCCGATTGTTATTATTCCCTGCTCCGCTATATGGAGCTGTTCAACCTTGTTAACGGAGGTATCCGTGACTGTAACTGTCGTATCGCCCTCCGAGGCTGTCGTTACGCCATTAAAATACTGCTCGCTGTTTCCGTCCCTGACCTCCATCAGTGCCTGAATACGTCCGCCACAGTGAAGTGCATTGAAGGTCTGCCCGCTGTCCCAGACCAGGTCATACAGACCATCGACGTCTGACTGGTAATGGTTCTGCTTTCTGGGATTTACGTCTATCGTATGCCAGTCAAAGGTATCAACCAGTGTCGTATCTCCAACCTTTACCGTATAGCTCGTTACTCCGACACCCTCCTCACCGATTACCTTTTCCGTTACATCTATATCGACAATATTTGAAAGCTCATCTATCAGGATATTTCTCTCATCACGGAGGTCGTTTGCCTTACCGCCCGTTACCTCCAATGTATTTATCTGCTTTGTGAGGCCGGCAATCTGGAAGGCGTAGGAATTTACCTTATCAACCATAGTTTTGATTTCAAAATTCACGTTTTCCTGAAGCTGGCCTAAGGAGGTATTAAGGGAATTAATATACTCACAGAAATTCTGGGCGAAGCTGTTTGCCTGAGTCCTTGCAGTCAGTGAAGAGGGATCCTTCGAAAGCTCCTGAAGAGCATCATTGAAGCTGTTGAAATTTGCATTGAAGCCCTCAAGCTGAATCTCATTGAAATAGTCCTCAATGGAATGCATATAATACTCCTGTGCGTCATAATATCCGGACATGGTATTGTTGCTTCTGTATTTTTCATCGTAATATTCATCTCTCTGCTGATTGATGGAAATGACCTCAACACCCGTACCGATCATACCATACTTGCCGTTCGCCCTGAGTGCGGTCCCGGCCTTTGTATCTACCAGCTGACGGCTATAGCCTTCGGTTTCGGTATTGGTAATGTTGTGTGCTGTAGTATTTATACCGACATTTGCACCATACATACCTGTAGTTCCTATAGTCAGTCCAAAAAAGGTATTCGGCATATTGTCAGCTCCTTTCAAGTTCTTTTAATCTTCCGTCTAAAGGCATTTATCAGCCGAGACGTTCAAGCAGATGCTCAAGCATTTCGTCGATTACGTTAATATAACGTGCCGATGCATTGTAGGCCTGCTGAAAACGGATAAGATAGGTCAGCTCCTCATCCGAGGATACTCCCGTGATGCCTATTCTCTTGTCCTGCACCGCTCCGACCATTGCCTCCTGATTTTCTGATAATGTCCTGTACTCATCGCCCTTTGTTGCAAGGTTTCCGATAAACTGCGTATAATAATTGTTGAAATTGTTATAGGTCAGTGTATTCGGTGAAAGTGTTGCAAACGGCTCCTGCCACTTTTCAAGCAGCTTCTTTATCATTTCTATATCGTAGTCACCGGTTCCGTTGTTTGAAATAATCGGCAGCTTCGATTTATTTGCAAGTATTTCCTTATTTATCTCAATCTCTCCCAGGGTATAAAGCGAATAATTATCGTCGGCATTTTCCGGATAATAAACCCAAACATCCTCAAGTGTGGTTCCGTCTGCCAGATCAAGGGAAGCAACCTTAAAATATCTGTTGCAGGTTTTTCTTGCAAAAAGCTCTGTTCCCGGGGTCGCATCCTCGTCTACTCCGACAGGGGCATGCTCGGCGTCAAAAATCTTTATCACTGCATCCTCTTCGAGCTCGATTTCCGTTCCATCCTCACCAATGATTGTTCCTGCAGATGCCAGCACCTCAATATTGGGGCAGAGGCAGTCATTAACAGCGGTAACAACACCATGTATCAGCTGGTCGAACTGTGCCTCGGTACGCATCAGGATTGAAGCCTCGGTAGTAAGGTTATACTTTGTCGTCTGGTTTTCATATTCCGCAAGTGCTGCCTCATAGGCCTCGGTGTCAAGCTCGCCTGTTTCATCCGTATAGTCTGCTTCCTTCGGCTCTACGGGAATATCCGTATATTTCCCGACCTTTGTTCCCCTGGCCTGGATTGCACCCTTCAGACCGCCTATGTCGCTGTTTGAAGAAGAACAGGGAACCGCGGACCAGTCAAATACCTCTGCATCACCCAGATGCGGCCAGACTGCAACAAGAATATCCGCACATTCATCAAGCGGCTGGGTAACGCCCTGCCGTTCCTGATATTCAGCCATTGAAATGCTTCCCATCTGATAGCAGAAATCCTCGGTCACGAAGGGAACACCCTCGATGGAAACCGTCACCATCGTGCTTTTTTCTTCCTTATAATCAATCTTTACAAGACTTCCGAGCTCATCCAACAGGCTGTTGCGCGTATCCCTCAGGTCGTTTGCATGCTCTATCTTGCTGCTCTCATATAATGAAATCTTCTTGTTCAGCTCGTCGATTGAACGTCCTATTTCATTAATACGGTCTATTTTCTGTACGATCTGCGTATTCAGGTCCAGCTGGTATTTCTTCAGCTGTTCATGTATTTTGTCCGCCCTTTCAAGGAAGGTATATGCCGTCTCGACCATGGTAGCCTGTGCTACACGGCCATCAGGCTCCTTTGAAAGCTCCTGCAGTGAAACCCAGAAATCCGAAAGTGTATCCTGGAAGGCCACGCCCTGCAGCTCACCGAAAAGCTCCTCAAGCTCCTCTACTGCCGAGGCCTGTGCCTCATAGTAGCATTCACGTCCAACCTCCCTGCGGTAGGCCTGATCTAAAAACAAATCGCGCACCTGTCGTACCTCCGCAGCATCAACACCCAGTCCCACCTGAAGCGGGGAAATGGCATTGTAACCGATATTGTTGTACTGAGACGTTTCAAGAAGCGTCTGCTGACGTACAAACCCTTCGGTATCTACGTTGGCAAGATTGTGCGCAACCACATTTAATCCATATTGACTTACTTTTAAGCCGGAAGTACCGACAGATAAATCACCGAACAAAGACATAGGCTCACCTCTTACTGCTTAGCATCGAACATCCTTGTCCCCGCCTGCGGCATTTCCTGTGAAGCCCCACGCGTATAATTGTTGACTCCGGGCGACATCCTTGTCCCTTGAATCAAGTTCATATTGAACTCTATCATCTCCAGAGATTGCTGTATAAGTACTTTATTTCTTTCATTTATTGTGACCAGCCGTTTAAGTGTTTCCTTTAATTCATCATGAATCCGGGAAAGCTTTTCCCTCTCCGCCGGCTGCTTTTCCATTATCTTCATAAGTGCCTTCATATCCAGCGTCCGGGGATTTCTGCTTAAAACAGTCCCAATATTTACAATGACCTCTTCACGCTTGCGCTCAAGAGCATTTATCCGTTCAACGGTACGCTGCTCTTTATCAGTAATCACCTGCAAGGCATCGAGGTCATTTCGTATGATAACCCGCGTTTTCTCGTCGGCTATCGGTATTAATTCCTTGTAAATATCGTTTTCCTTTGACATGGTCTCGACTAACTCATCAATTAATCCGGGCATGTTCTCTCCATTCAAATGTCAAAATGCTCAAGAAGCTTGTCTGCAAGCTCATCATCACTTACAGAATAGGTTCCGTTTGCCATAGCTGCCTTTACTGCTGCTACCTTATCTTCTCTTACATCAGGAGCAGCCTTTACTGCCTGCTTTGCAACCTGAATGTCCTTGCCCAGCTGTGAAATCTCCACACTGTCATTAAATACCATCGATGATGAAGTACTGTTGTACTTCTTTGCACTGTTTGCTTTGTAGATCTGGCTTGTCTGAAGCATTGAATCTATACGCATATTTTTCACCTCCACGCGAACGGGATTTCCTCTCATCCTCTCTGACTCGCTAACTCATATCCTCTTTTTTGTTTCCGGAACCTCTCTTTTTGTTCCTCACACTGTATATCGTAACATATATTTATAAACTTAACACCTTTTTAGGACTTTTTTTTAAAAAAACGCCAAAAAAGCACACATTGAAAATATTCGGCAGTTAAAAAGCAATATCTGACTATAATGTCACATTTATCCTGGCACATTTTCACAACAAAATAGTGTTTATTATTCTATAATGCCATGATAGCGGTTCTTAATATTCAGAATTTCCTTTAGTTCATCGATTGTAAAGGTATAGTCGGTATTGCAGAAATGACAGTTTACGGTAATCGGTTTTCCGTCATTTATCATTTCCTCAATGTCCTTTTTTTCAATGCTTAATATCGCATGGCTGACCTTGTCATGGCTGCAGTCACAATAAAATGACGCATCCAGCGTATCATTTATTTTCACATCCATTCCCGTGAAGATAAATGCATCCCCGATATATTTTTCCTGGTCTATAACACCGCTCTCAATCGCCTCGTCACTTCCCGCAAAAAGTCCCTTTACTATTTCCTCGGGTGTCATTCCCTTTTTCAGAAGGGTGGTAATCGGCACCATGGCATTCATTCTTTTTTCCATGGCATCAACAACCTCCTCCGAAGCAAATGGCATAAGCTGGACAATAAGTCCGCCGGCACACAGGACAAGCCCACCCTCCGGTGCCATCAGAACGCCGAGGGCAACTGCTGAAGGAACCTGCTCCGAGGTTGCAAAATAATATGTCAGGTCCTCTGCTATTTCGCCCGATACAAGCTCAGTCTGTCCTGCAAAGGGCTCCTTCAGACCCATATCCTTTATTACATTCAGAAAGCCTGCACCCAGTGCTCCGCCGACATCCAGCTTCCCGTTTGGCTTCAGCGGAAGTTCAACCGCCGGATTAACACAATATCCCTTCACCCTGACCTCACCGCTTTCTGTAGCATTGGCTGTAACGGTCAGCCCCTTTATGGGTCCGGAGCCGTTTATCTGAAGGGTAAGCACATCTGTAGGATTTTTCATCATACTCCCCATCATGGCTCCTCCGGTCAGCAGTCTTCCAAGGGCTGCAGTTGCAACATTTGTTGTATTGTGAGCATCATGTGCCTTCTGCACAAGCTCTGTTGTCACTGCCGCAAAAATACGTATGCTGTCATTTGCAGCCGTTCCTCTGATAATATAGTCACTCATTTCCTCTTATCCTTTCCGTTTCTTACTTATTATGTAAAGCCTGTTTTTCGATAAAGCCTCTTTATCCTCTTTTACGGGCCGTAAAATATACCCTTTCCGTGCTTCTTGTGGGTTTTTCCGCTGTCAGGCATTTATAAACACGGACATCCTTCAGCCCCGCCTTTTCCAGAAGCCCCCTCACCTCACCGATTTTATATGCCTTCTGGTAATGGGTTTCCTCAAAACGCCTGTAGCTGTCCCCTCTGCCCTTCACATATATCGTCATGTCAAACTCGTTGATACAGGTCTCCCCATCATAGAAATTCTCCCAGATGAAGCTGCCCTCATCGCGGTTCTCACAGATGGTCTGCTCTCCGAGTACATATTTATAATAATACTCCGTATTCATATCAAATATAAATACTCCGCCCGGATCGAGATAATTGTTCACAAGCCTGAATACAGAAAGCAGTTCCTCCGCCTCCGTAATATAGTTCATACTGTCACAGATGCTGACAACTGCCGCAACAGAACCATACAGCTCAAATTCCCGCATATCCTGGCACAGATAGAGAATATCCTTCCCCTTCGGCGCCGGCTTTTCCATGGCTATCTGAAGCATTTCCGGTGATAAATCCACACCTATCATATCATAGCCAAGCCCGCACAGACGGCGTGTCACATTTCCCGTGCCGCAGCCAAGCTCAAGGACTATGCCTTCCTTAACCCCATTGTCCTTTAAAAGTCCGTGAAGATATTCTGTCCATTCATCATAGGGGACATTGTCCATGAACATATCATATACTTCCGCAAAACCGGTATATTCCTTCATATATTCAGACGGATTAACCCTTGGCCGTTTATCCGCCATTCTCCCTTCATTTATATTCCGTTAAAAAAACTTCAGCAGCTTTTTTACAGTTTAATAACACTTCCAAGCCTGAACGAATACAGCAGCTTTTCCTTTACCTTCAGACCCATCAGCCGCTCAGCCGCCTGTGCATAGCATTCGAGCTGAAGCCTGTAGCGGTCCGCCAGCAGCTGTTCCTCTCCCGCATCAATATGGTCGGTCTTATAATCAAGAATGACAAGCCCATCCTCTTCAACAAACATGGCATCAATGACACCCTGCACAGGAACAAGCTCCTCCCTGCCTTCAAATTTAATACCGTCAATATCGCATGCACGCATGCCAAGCATGAACTGTTTTTCCCGGTAAAATGCCCTGCCGGCATCAGCAGTCCTGATTCGTTCAGCCAGCCCGGTATTTAAGAAGGAGACGAATTTGTCCGGATTTAAAGCGTCTCTCTCTATTTCTGTAATAATACCCGAATTTTTCATTTCGTCAAGAAATTCCGATACCTCCGGTACGGTTTTCAGCTTCATTGGTATGAACTGCATGATTTTGTGCATCAGTGTACCATAGTCCGTACCGCTCATTCCGCCACCCAAAGCCTTTTCCTTCTTCATAAAGGAGGGAAGTGTTTTGTCTCCGCCCGGGATAAAGCCCCTTGTTTCCACAAAGGGATTTTCTCCCTCCTCCTCTTCTATTGCATGGTGCTTCAGATCTGAAACGGAAAGCTTCACAGGAACCGTTTCTCCCGCTTCATAGGGATATTCCAGGTTGCGCACCCTGAGAAGCTCCGAGACGGCTGTATCCTCTGATAAAACATCTGCCCGGTCTCCTTCTTTCGTTTCACCCGGAAGCACTGTAGCTTCACGGTCCTTGTCTGTCTCCGCAGGATTTCCGTCTGCCACATCCCGGTTTTCTGCTGCCTCATTCAAAGCCCCGTCTGTCCCGGGCTGCTGCTCTCCTATCACCGTAAGTGTGATATACTCCTCGGACTGCATTACGGTAGGATAAACAAAATCTATCATATGGTCTGAAGCCAAAAGAGCAGAATAACTGATATCCGTTTTCGGCTTTTCCGGCATTCCCGTCATTATCAGCTTTTCCTTTGCACGCGTCATCGCAACATACAAAAGACGCAGCTCCTCTCCGATTATGTCCTCCTCACACCTGGCCTTTATCACATTCCGGTAAAAGCTATTGTACTTTACACGCTCACAGGGATCTATATATTTTATGCCAAGACCATGGGCAGAATTGATTATCACATCGCCCTCAAGGTCCTTTTTATTGAATTTCTTTCCAAGTCCCGAAAGAATGACAACAGGAAATTCAAGCCCCTTACTTTTATGGATGCTCATAAGCCTTACGGAATCCCCGGCAATCTCATTACCTGCCTCGCCATAATCAAGCTCATGGCTCTTCAGCTTATCAACATACCTCATAAAGCTGAAAAGACCTGAATACCCGGTTTCCTCATATTTCCCGGCATAGCCGAGAAGCATGTCAAGATTTCCCTTTCTCCGCTCCCCGTCAACGGTTGCCGAAAAATAAGAATACAGATTCGTTCTGTCGTATATTTCACTGATAAGCTCAGGTATCGTCACCTCATTTTTTAAGCCGCAAAGATACTCATAGGTCTCAAAAAAAGCCTCCAGCTTCGCCTTAAAGGGCAGCTCCAGACCACGCACGGCAAGAAGGTCATCATAAAAATCGGATGACACGGGATCTGCAGCCGAAGCCGTACGTCCCTCTATCCTTATCGTTGCCAGTTCATTTTCATTAAGCCCTCCGATAAATGAGTATAAAACAGAGCTTAATGCAATATCATCCCTGGGATTGTCCAGAATCCGCAGATAATTCAGCGTCAGCATGGTTTCCTCAGCCACAAAAAAGCCCTTCTGGCTGTCAGAGAAGGCAGGAATCCCTTCATCCTCCAGTACCTCGCAGAAAACCTCGGACCAGTCCTTCATGGTACGCAGCAGAATCACTATATCACCATAGTTTATCGGACGGAGAATCTCCTCACCGTTCTCCTCGATCCTGACCTGAAGCTTTTCCTCACATACAAGCCGTTTTATCCTTCCCGCAACCGCCCTGGCTTCAATCCTCTGTTTACCTGCTTCGGCATCCTCCTCCGTAGCACTCTCAGGCATCACAAGAAGCAGCTCCGATTTATACGGGTCCGGCTCCCCAGACATATGCTGGCTATCCTTGCCCGCCTTCAGGGAGCATTCATCATTATATTCGATTCCACCGATAGAGCGGTGCATTGAATTCTTAAACACGGCATTTGTCGCCTCAAGAACCTCCTCACGGCTTCTGAAATTCCTGTCAAGGATAATAAGCTTGCCATTATCACCGCCATCCGCATAAATATCCTGCTTCCTGACAAAAAGCTCCGGACATGCATTCCTGAACTTATAAATGCTCTGCTTCACATCACCTACAGTGAAAATGTAGGGGCGCTCATCGCAGTTGCCGGCTATGGCGTTTGCAATTTCCTCCTGAATCTCGTTGCTGTCCTGATACTCGTCAATGATTATTTCTGCATATCTCCTCTGAAGCTCCCTTGCAACCTCCGACCGTACATGTCTGTACACGGTCCTTTTTACGCCACCGTTCTCCACGGTACAGACCTCGGTCTGTGTCAGGATTTCAAGCGCAAAATGCTCCGCATCATTAAAATCTATCACATTCATTGAACGTTTCTTTTCGGCAAAACGGTCCAGATATTCCCCTGTAAGAGCCACAAGGCAGCGAACCACCGGCCTGCTTTTTACTATAATATCAACAATGGGGGCAGTATCCGAATAAAAAAAGCTATTCATTATGTCCTTAAAGGCATCCTTAAAGCCGTCCCTGATATCCTTAACACGCTGGTTCAAATCATCATCCGGTCCCGGCTTTCTTGAAAGCTGGCTGAACTTCCAGCCGCCAAGCACTCCGCCCAGCTCCGTATAGGCTTCTGCAGCCTGCACACGGTCTATCAGTCCGATTATTTCCTCTACCATTGGAAGATAATTTATCGGACCGTCTGTCATATTACAGATATCAATTGCGCGGCAGATTGACGGTCTGAAGGATTCAAACAGGCTTTTCGTATATTGAACTACATAAGCCGCAGCCTTTGTTGCATTAAAGCCCTCTGCCGAGCATATCCCATAGTCCTCCCCAACCGCCTCAAGCCATTCCTTTGGCCAGGGGGTGGAAAGAGCCTTTTCCGCCATTTTTATGATTATTTCCGTCAGCTTACTGTCATTTTTATGGGTTCCGTAGCTTTCACGGAGCTGACAGAAGCCCGCCAGGATTTCACTGTCAAAACACCGGTCTGTGTCTTCCTTTGCAAGCCCCTGATACCATTCCTCCATCAGCTCGTCCATGCAGTCAGCCTTTATCAGCCTTACTTCGGCATCATCCGCAACACGGAAGGAGGGGTCAAGGTCAAGCACATGGAAATAATCATGTACAAGTCCGATACAGAAGCTGTCTATAGTGGAAATAACCGCATTTCCCAATAGCTTCTGCTGTCTTCTGAGTATTTTTGAATCCGGATCTGCCTGAATCCTTTTCTCAAGCTCATTTCCGATTTTTTCACGCATCTGAGCCGCAGCCGCACGTGTAAAGGTCATAATTACAAGCCTGTCCATGTCAACAGGTGCCTTTTCATCCGTTACAAGCTGAATTATCCGTTCCACGAGGACGGCAGTCTTTCCGGACCCCGCCGCCGCTGAAACAAGCAGATTTCCCGTTCTGGTATCTATTACTTTTTTCTGGTCATCTGTCCATTTTTTCTCCACTGCCACTAATCCTCCAAGCCATTCCCTTCACTTCCAAACAGAACCTCCTGGCCAAGTCCCTGACTAAGCCTTCTGAAGGAATCCCCACGTTTAGGGTCAAAGCCGCAGACCGACTGATAAATACAGTAGCTGCAGCCGTTATTTTTTCCAAGCAGATACGGGTTTGTCTCAACATGTCCGTCACGGATCTCCGCTGCCAGTTCAGCCGTCTTTTTTGCGGCAAAATCCTGTAGCCTTTCCATACAGTCCGGTTTCACTGCAGACCTGCTGTTTTTTCCGGTTTTTATCGAGCCCTTCGCTATATCAACATTTACCACGCTCGATTTTGCACTTTCACTAAGGGAATATTCCAGCCTTCCCTCTCTTTCGGCAATGCTTGCAAGCGTCCTGTCCTGCATCCATAATATTTCCGGATCATCCGCGCTCACGCCGTCCATCCTTAAGGCTTTTCCCAGCTCCTCATCACGCTTTTTCCCCGAATCCGTTATCGGGTCATCAATATCATAATAATACATGCCGGCAGGAACAACCTTTTCACCCTGCATTTCCAGTTCAACCTTTGCCTCATGCAGATAAACAGCAAGCTGAAGTGTCAGCCCATAATACAGCTCGTCTGCATCAAAGCTCGCCCTGCCTGTTTTATAATCAACCACACGGATATAGGTTTTACCGTTTTTCCGGACAACGTCAAGACGGTCTATCTGCCCGCTCAGACTCATAAACCTGCTGCTATGGTTAAAGCCCTTTTCAACAAATTCTATATCAAAATTTCCTGCCTCAAGCTGACCCGTCACTGTATCTATGGTACGCTTTAATACCCTTCTGAGGCCTGTTTCAACATATGCCTGACGGCTGCTGTCCTTCATCAGCTCCTCATAGTGTAAAAGCGAAAGCCTGATTGCCTCCTCCATATACGCATCCCTCTGCGCAGGATCGCAGTCCGGCCATTTTTTGCCTGTACTCTTTACCCGGCTTGCATATTCCTTCAGTGCCATATGGTAAATCTTTCCGATTTCTATATTACCGATGCTGTACTGCTCACGCTCCCTGATATTAAGACCGTAGCTTAAAAAATGTGCAAAGGCACATTTAGCATACTGCTGAAGCCGTGTGATGCTTCCGGTGATTACGCCTCCGTACAGTTTCTCCGCAGTTTCGGCATCCAGCAGCTTTTGACGCTTCCTGCCCGCTCCTGCCTGACGGACCAGCTTAAACAGTTCCTCATTTTCCTCTGCAAAAAGCTTAAGAAGAGAGAGCTCAGAAGAAACCATGCTCCTTCTGTCACTTTCCCTGAGTGCCCTTATCATGGTATCAAGCCCCCTGTCACTTCCCAAAAGCCTGTAGGGACTGTCATTTTCAAAGCAGGAAAGCTCCTTCATTTTAAGGCCGTCAAAAAGCTTCCTAAGCCTTCCGAAAACGTATGCCGGCCTGCCCTCGCGGTCTCCGTCCCCAAAACGGCTGAAGGACAGATAAAGCTTTTCAGAGGGCCTTGTCAGTGCAAGATAAAGATAAAACTCACTAAGCCCGACATTCTCCCTCTTTGTGGGCGACAGCTCAATATTGTTGCAGGCAAACAGCTCCCTGTCAAAATCATTTAATAAACCTGCATTGACGGATACCTTTGGAATCACACTGTCACAGGCTCCCACAATGAAAACGGCCCTTTTGCCGTTCAGCCTGGTACGCTCCATATCACCTATAACAATACTGTCCGCACCGCCCGGAATCCTGCGCAGCTTTGCCTCCGCAAAGCCCGTATCCAGCACCTCCGCAAATTCCTCAAGGGGAATCCGTTCGTCTCCAAGCAGACTCTCTACACGTTCAAAAACCGTTACGATTATATTGAACAGCTGGCTGTATTCATGTCCGCGGATACGCTCCGAGGCAGTGGCACTGCCTGACAAAAGCACTGCCCTGTTATACAGCTTCAGCTCAATTTCACATTTATCCAGAAGTCCATAAAGAGCCGTCAGTCTTTCCCTGACCGTAGGCGTGGACTTTTCAAGCTGCCTCAGCTCCTCCATCAGAAGAAGCACCCTCTCACGGGTTGCGTTCAGCCCGTCAGTGGCATTTTTTCCCTTCCATACCCTGTTCCAGCGATGGTAGCCCTTCATACCCGTAGCAATACAGTAGTTCTCCAGCCGTGCAATTTCGTCGCTGTCCAGGTCCGTCATCCCTGTTTTCAGGAAGCGGAACACAGCCTCGTAGGAATAGTTTGTCCGCAGGATATCAAGGGCAGACTCCAAAAAGGTGACGACACCGGTGTTCTGAATATTCCTCTTTTCATCACGGAAGACCGGTATGCCGGCCCGCTCCAGCTCACGTCCGAGCAGCTGCGAATATCCGCCAAAATCCGCCGACACGACGGCAATGTTCTCATATCTGTAGCCGCCTTCAAGAACAAGCTCCCTGATTTTTGCTACTACGTATTTTACCTCCTCCTTCCTGGTAGAAGCTGCAACAAGTGTCACTGCACCTTCATCCGCCGAGCAGGTATAGGGATGCCTGAAAATGTTCCTTTCCATGGCAAAAAGCTGCGGAGAAGCAAAAAAACGTCCCCTGCTGCCATCATAATAGACCCTTTTTACATTCAGCGAATTTACCGCAGCCATTTTTTCCAGTCTGGCGATGGTTTTCATGCTCAGGAAAAACAAGGACTGCTCATCTGCCGGCTTTTCGGCCTCTCTTCTGTCTATCGTTATGGCTACGTGAATATCACCCGCAACCTGCATAAGCCTGTCAATACAATTATATTGTGAGGGCGTAAAGCCGGTAAAGCCGTCCAGATAAATGGCCGCGTCACGCAAAAGCTCCGAACGGTCCGCGTTTTCACACATCAGATCCAGAACCTCTTCGTTCATGACAAAACGTCCGCTGATAAAATCAGAAAAGGCCTCATAAAGTACTCCGATATCCTCAAGCTTTGCCCTCAGCTGACGGCTGTTTTCTGCAAGCTTCTTCATTTCCTCCAGCCTGTCTGAGTCTATTCCGTATTGATAAAATTCCGCAATCAGCGACTTCATTTCCTCTATAAAGCCCTGCTTCTGAACCTTGCCACGGTAAACCGACAGCCTTTCCCTGTTTTCAAGGGCAACCTTTTTTACAATCATACTTTTCCCGGTGTCCTCGAGTACCATGGGAATCTCCAGTCCCAGCTCCTCAAATACACGGTGGCTCAGACGTACAAAGCTCACCACGTCAATATTCATCATTCCGTGTTCCGGACTTTTTTCTATTATTTCACGCTGGGTCTGAAGTGTGAACTGTTCAGGCACTACAAAAAGAAAGCTTCTGTTTCTGTTTTTTGAAGCCTCCTCAAGAATATTCTGCTGCATGCCGTAGGTTTTACCTGCTCCGGCACTCCCCAAATGAAGAATCAGCGCCATAAATATTTCCCTTCCGTATTATTCCGTATTAACATGAAAGAATTCGTATACACTCTTCGCTGCTGCCGCATTCATGCTCGGAGCCGCAGCCAGGGTATCCTCATCCGCATTTTTTATTGCCTCCAGGGTCTCAAAATATGCCATCAGCGCACGCCGCCTTGCACCTCCGATGCCCGGGATATCATCCAGAATGGATTTTACCTGCTCCTTCGAACGGAGTGATTTATGATATTCAATCGCAAAACGGTGCGTTTCATCCTGGATTCTTGTAATCAGCCTGAACATTTCGCTTCCGGTATCAATCGGGAGCTCAACGTTATTAAAATACAGACCTCGTGTCCTGTGACGGTCATCCTTTACCATACCGCAGACCGGCACATAAAGTCCGTATTTATCCAGTACCTCGAGGCAGATGTTCACCTGTCCCCTGCCACCGTCCATCAGAATCAGGTCCGGCAGCTTTTCAAAGCTCTCCACGCCGTTTTGAGGACACTCCCCGTCCTTACCGACAGCCATCAGATAATGCTCAAAGCGTCTGCTCAGCACCTCATACATGGAGGCATAGTCATCCGGTCCCTGAACCGTCTTTATCCTGAATCTTCTGTAATCGCTCCGCTTCGGCTTTCCCTCCTCATATACTACCATGGAGCCTACCGATTCAAAGCCGCTTGTATTCGAAATATCATAGGATTCAATTCTGGCCGGCGCAGGCAGTCCTAAAATATTACCCAGCTCCTCTATGGCACCTGTTGTACGTTTTGCCTCACCCTTAAGCTTTTCCAGGTCGTTGTGCAAAACCATTTCAGCATTGCTCTTCGCCAGCTCGACAAGCTTCTCCTTACGTCCCTTAAGGGGCATAACGATATGCACCCTTACACCGGCCTTTTGGGAAAGCCACTGTTCAATAAGCCCGCAATCCTCAATCGGCTCTGAAAGAAGGATTTCACGGGGTACAACAGCCGCCCCGCCATAAAACTGCTTCACAAATTCCGTCATTACCGCACAGGGCTCATCTTCCTCCGGCTCAATATAAAACGGCTCCCTGCCTACCATTTTACCGCCTCTTATAAAGAATACCTGGGCAACCGCCCTACCGTCCTTTAAGGCAAGACCGACACAGTCCCTGTTGGATTCATCCGTAGCAGTCACCCTCTGTACCTGTGAAAGCTCGTCTATATCCCGAAGCATATCCCTGAATTCTGCTGCCCTTTCAAACTCCATCCTTTCGGAGCAGTCCAGCATATTCTGCTTCAAAAGCCTGCGGATTCCACTGCTGTCCCCATCAAAAAAGCTGATGATTTCCTTTATTCCCGCATTATACTCCTCCGGTGAAACACAGCCGCCGCAGGGACCTGAACACTGCCCCATCTGATGGTAAAGGCACGGTCTTTCAATTTTCTCCCCATCAAGTTTTTTAGCACAGACCCTGAATTTATAAAGTGTCCGCATGACGCCGAGTACGGCCTTTACAGCCCCAACATTCGTGAACGGACCGTAATATTTATTATGGTCCCTTTCATACCTTCTTGTCAGAAAGACCCTCGGAAAACGCTCCGAAACCGTTACCTTTACAAAGGGATAGGTCTTGTCATCCATCAGCATCGTATTGTACTTCGGACGGTTTTCCTTTATCAGGTTGCACTCAAGTGCAAGTGCCTCCATCTCACTTTTTACCACAATGAACTCAAAATGGTCTATCAGCGATATCATCCTCTCGATTTTCGGGCTTCTCGCACGCTGCTGAAAATACGAGCTTACCCGCCTCTTCAGGTTTACCGCCTTGCCAACATATATGATTGTATCTGCCGCGTCGTGCATTATATAAACACCGGGACACTCCGGCAGCTTCTTTAATTCTTCCTTTATATCAAACATAGCTTTTCTCCATACCACAGCCAAAACTAATGTATCAGACGGCATTGATACCATCGATACCGGGAGCAGACTGTTTCACAGCGGTCCTCATCTCTGATTATACGACTGTTTTTGAATATGCGCAAATATAAAGTTACTTGTTGACAAGTGCTCCGGTTTCTGATACAATACGCCACGGCATAAGGGGTGGAGACTGTCATGCATTTATTTGCATTTATGCTTATTTGACGACTATTTGGGGACCCGTTTTTTGCGTGGTCTCTTTTTTTCTGCAGTAATTCAGATACTGTAATCCTTCCTTATGCAAATCAAAGGAATCTGGAGAAAGAATACAAAATGAGGAAAACAAAGATTATCTGTACCATCGGTCCCGCATCGACCGGCGAGGAAATTATCGAAAAGCTGATGCTTGCAGGCATGAACGTTGCCCGTCTCAACTTTTCACACGGCTCATACGATGAGCACAAGGAGCGTATCGACCTGATTAAAAAGGTCCGCGAAAGGCTGAAGCTTCCCGTAGCCATCATGCTCGACACAAAGGGTCCCGAGTACCGTATCGGTATATTTGAAAAAGGCAGGGAACAGATTGAGGAGGGTGCTGAATTCACCTTCACGCCCGACGAAATAAAGGGCGATTCAACAAAGGTTTCCGTAAGCTACAAGAATTTAGCAAAGGAAATGAAGCCGGGAGACAGGATTCTTGTTAATAACGGACTTCTCATTTTCGAGGTTAAGGAAATACGCAAAAGGGATGTTGTCTGCACCTGCATCGCAGGGGGAACCATTTCGGACCGCAAGAGCATGAGCTTCCCCGAAAAAATCCTGAAGCAGGACTATTTAAGCGAACGCGATAAGGAGGACCTGCTTTTCGGTATTGAGCAGGGCGTCGACTTCATCGCCTGCTCCTTCGTATCCCAAAAGCAGGACCTTTTAGATGTAAAGAAATTCCTAGCTGCAAACGGGGGCTCTGAGCTCTCACTGATTGCAAAAATCGAAAACCAGCCCGGCGTTGACAATATCGAGGAAATTGTAAGCGAATGCGACGGCATCATGATAGGACGTGGAGATATGGGCGTAGAGATTCCCTTTGAGGAGCTGCCGTCAATCCAGAAGCACCTTATCACCAAATGCAGAATGCTCGGAAAGCGTGTCATCACCGCAACAGAAATGCTGGAATCCATGATTTCCAATCCCCGTCCCACCAGAGCAGAGATTTCCGATGTCGCAAATGCTGTATATGACGGAACAAGTGCCGTAATGCTTTCAGGCGAAACTGCAGCCGGTAAGTATCCTGAGCTTACAGTTCAGACCATGGCGAAGATCGTCCTCCGTACCGAGCAGAGCATTCACTACAAAAAACGTTTCCATTCCGACGATTTCGTCATTAAAAACAATATGGATGCAATTTCGCATTCAGCCTGTGCGCTTGCCATGGACCTTGATGCAAAGGCAATTGCCGTCTGCTCCATTTCAGGCATGACCGCCAGAATGGTTTCACGTTTCCGTCCGCCCGTTGATATAGTAGGTGTATGTACAAATGAGAAAACCTGCCGGAAGCTTGCCTTAAGCTGGGGCGTAACTCCTGTTATGTCCGAGGAGGTTCCATCCATAGAGGTTCTCTTTTATACAACAAAAAATATCGTAAAGAAAACCCTCGGTCTTGAGGAGGGTGATAAAATAATTATTACCGGCGGCTCCACCACAGGTCAGACCGGTGCCACAAATACAATCAAAATTGAAAACATCTGAAATTAAAAACGGACTCATAATATGCTCCTGTTCTGTCATACAGACGCAGGTAAAACATATTATGAGTCCGTTTTTTTATTGCGATTATGATTTATTAACAACCATATCCATTACCCTATTTGTCCGTAATGCTCCCAAAGGAAAATGGTTTCACCCTCAACAGGAAGGTAAATGTATGTATGTGAAATATAGGTCTGTGTATAATTGCCGTCATCGTCATAAATCTTATCATCATAATATACAACTTCCATAGTCAGAAGATTACGGGTGACTTCCCCATCGTCAAAAATACCCTGCAGATACTCTTCATATCCCATATCAGACAGATTGTAATCCTCATATGAAAGATAATAGCATCCGTTTTTACCTTTTGCACCCTCCGCTTTTTCAACATCTTCCTTGAACCAGGAGAATATATGCCTGATTTCGTACAATGTGGAGTAATCAAATCCGGCATTTATCAAACTGTAGTCCCCGGGGAATTCCTCGCCTCCCACCTGACTCGTAGTGTAATATATTACACGGATTTCATAATCCCTTATCTCTACGAGGATATACATACTGCAACAGCCATAACTACCCGGTATTGCTCCCTCAAATATGTACATCTCCTCATATTCCAGGTCCTCCTCCACGAGCTCGAAGCCATGGTCAATAATTATATCCATAGCATCATAAATGGCAGGCAGGCTTCTGTCCGTACGGTCAAATACAAGGAACGAAAAGCATCCGAATACTGAATCATCCTCCCTGAAATCCGGAACGTCATCAAATGGTAATGCACTAAAGGCCTCCCTTGCACCTTTTGCTTCATTAGGATCAATGTCGTCCCAGCCATCGTCGGGCACTTCATCAGGCTCTTCATCGGGCACTTCATCAGGCACTTCATCAGGATTATCATCGATTACTTCATATGGATCGTCATCAGGCTCAATATACTGAGTTATATAAATCATATCTTCATCTTCTTCAATTATATACTCATTGCCGTCCTCGCCAAGGTAGCGACCGTTATCAAGCAGTGTATAACCGTCGAGAATACTGGGCTGCGGCTCATCAGGGCCGCTAATGTTGTTTTCGTTATCGGGTACCGGCTCTTTGCCCTGGGCAGCCTCTGCTATTTTATCAAATGAAGTGGCGGGCTCATAATCATCCATTACATAAATAGGTACCTCGTCAATGCCAAGATAGAAGCACAGTACCTCAAATACGGAAATCACGCCCTCGCCAAGCTGGGAATCAATCCGCTCGCCGCTGTCCATCAGGAATCTTACGAGTGTATCCACATCATCTGCAATCAGGAATACATCGTCCGCATCATCGGGAAGTGTATAGCCGTTATATTCCAGGACATTCATTGAGAACAGTACTGTATAAAATCTTGCCAGCCTTGTGTCCCTCGGCTCCGGGAACATTTCCTTATATGCATAAACCCATTCATCAGCACTTGTAATAACATCAAGATAGTCTGTTTCCGTTTTATAATAAAGAACTCTGTTAGGCTCATTTCCCTTGCTTTTTTCAACCTTCTTGGCAGGCTTCTTATCCTTTTCCTCAAGCTTTTCAGCTGTATTGCCTGTCTTGACGGAGGAATTATCAGTTGCCTTCTTGTAATATGTACCGGGATCCGCATCGGGCTTAACCTTTTCCTCTCTTGCAGAATTCAGTACTACTACAGCCTTGGCCTCCTCACGGATTTCCTCTGCGTCCGATATATACTCAGCTCCCTTGCTGAAGGAAATATCAAACTCCTTCCAGCAGTTTTTATAAACATCATAGGCATTTGTTGCGGTTATCTCCAGCATGGCAGCATTCTTTCTGCCGACAGCACCAACGAACACACCGTATTTATTATGCCATTTTACGATATCCTCTCCAAGGTCGATTGCATCATCCTTTGCAATGACCTCAAACTTGTTGAAAAGATTATTGTATTCATCGGGGCTGGTTACCTCTGCAAAGGAAAGTCTTGCTTCCATGCCGGTAAATTCATCCCTGTATCTGACTTCATCCCCATTGACGGCATATTCATAGTACTGGATCGGAATACGGACACAGCAGTCATAGTCGGGGTAATAAATCTCCTGCATTTCCGTATTGTTTATGTCATCACCCTCGATATAAACTGCAAACATGTCGGAGGCATAGGCATAGATGCCTCTGTATTCACTCTCAAAGGTCATGGTTGCTGTCCAGACATAGCCATCCTTCATTGTAATGAATACAAGCGAATCGTCGAGACCTGCACGCATCGAATGGTCACTTACAAGCTCAGCACTGTTGCCTCCATACTCCTCCATATAATAGCTGACAGGCTCTTCAGAGAATTCCCTGGTCAACCGGATGCAGGCTCCCGTTGCCGGGTCGGTCAGGCTTACGGTTATGCCGTTATCATAAATCTTTGAGAAAATGTCGGGATAAGCAACAACACATTTCAGATCCTGTGAATAATATGAGGTCCTGTCTAAAGCAGGGTCATAAACAGAGGGCTGCTTCTCCACTGCCTTAACCTTCTTGCCTGCGGTATCACGCTTTGCATTGCTTACCCAGATACCTCCGTTGATGAATTTACATTTTATCAGCTTACGAAGCTCCAAAAAAACAAATTCATACTGCTTTTCATAGGTAAAGGATGCTTCAACCGCATATTTATTTCCAAGACCTGTCAGAGAGAACGTTGTGGTTCCCTTTCCATAGGATTCTGCCGAAAACCAGTCTGTTCCCGTTGCAAGAATCTGGCTGTATTCACTGTCTGCAATCAGACTTTCCACATCGTCCATGCATTCGAATTCATTTTCAGTGAGCTTAACCTTCAGCTCTGCCTTACTTCTTGTATCCCTGAATAAAAGTGACTGGTCTTCACCCTCCTTAACAAGAGTAAGCTGCTTGGGATAATAGAACAGGCATTCAGCCTCCTCTATATAGTAAACGGCATAATTCTGGTTATAATCAACAACGCCCTTGGTATATCCCTTTTTTGCATCAAGTGCCGTGGCAACTGCTGCCACCTTGCCGTTGTCCTTCTTTTTGTCATTTTTCTCAACGGTAACCTTTTTGTCATCTACAACAATAATGTTGCCGTCACTCTTCCACTCTTTTCCTTCCTTCGTGGTTCCGTTTTTGACGCTCTCTCCCTTTGCATCTCCAACCTCAGCGTCCTCTACCGCCTTCTTATCGGCATCGGTAGCAGGCTCAACAGACAGCTTCAGTCCGTCACCATTGTCATAGACTACCTTATTATCATTCACAACAGTGACATTATTGATGACTGTTGTATTCAGATTGGTGACAATCGGTGCAAAGCCATTATTTCCGTCTCCCGAACCGGACAGGAAAAACCACAGCAGTCCGCCCACAAGCAGAAGTCCTGCGACAGATGCCAGAACAATTGTAATAATCTTTGACTTTTTCATTTCTTTACTAATTTCCTCCCATTATTAAAAATATATACTTTTCTTATGGATCCTCGTCAAACTCAACATCCACAAAATAGCCCTTCTCATTGTGGCGTATCTCCTTTACCACACCCTCCGTGGATTTAATCCTCTTTCCAAAGGGGAAGTTTCCCGACATGGCAACCGCGGGAACAATTATATAGTAATAAAATGCTATCGTATTTCTTTCTGTAATCTGTACCCTGTCGCCGGCCTTTACAAGGTCCCGGCGCTCCATTTTAAATTCCTCCACACGCATAAATATATCCCTTTCTCCGGGTTTCTATCCCGGACGCGGCTGATCCGGCCGTTATCCCACTGCAGTCTTCTATCTCGAATGTCCACCGCCGCCGTGAGAACCGCCGCCGCCGGAAATATGGTGTCCGCCGCCACCGCCACCGCTTCTTGTACCGCTCGAATAGCTCGGCGGAACATATGTGCTGGTAACATTCTTATCAATCAGAATATCCTCGCTTCTGCTCACCTTATACGAATCCGGCCTCATAAAGGTATCTGCATTGACGCGCTTTACATTCAGTGCAAAGGAGCGGTCGGATTTGCAGTACCACACAAGAATGATTACACCGATGATAAAGGGCAGAATGTGGAAAAATGTCGGAAGCTTCTGCTCATAGGGAGCCATACGCCTCACAACTCCGTCTACAAAATCGCAGCAGGCCCTGAAATAATCATCGTCCACATGTACATAGAATTCATCAAGATTCTCATCTATCATAAGTTCGGAATACCGCACTTCAGCTCTTCCCGTTGTACAAAGCCAGGTATAAACCTTTCCGGTTTCAGGCTCCCTGAAGCAGTTGTCAACAAGAATAACACCGTCTCCCGTATCCGTTGTCCCGTCCAAAACCTGCGGACAGTCATAGCCGAAGCCGTTGTCCTCCCAGAACTTATCGCCATATACCATAACATATCTGTCCGGGGTTATTTCCATACTGTAAGCTGCCTTATACTCAGGCTCGTAGTCTGCCAGAGACTCATTCAGCGTAACGATTACGATATCAAGAATAGTCTTTTTTTCCGCCTCGTGAATATACTGCTCCAGCTCTGTTTCTTCATCCGGGGTAAGCTTATCTGCGTAATCGAAAACACGCTGTTCTCCATATACACGCCCGGTATTGGTGCTGTCATAATACCATTTCCCGTTTTCCGCAACCCTGTCCGCCTGTCCGTTATAATATAAAATATACAGAAGCAGCAGAACGGCCGTAGCTATAATCAACGGAAGGAAATGCATCACAAACCTCTTTGCTTCCTTCAGAACAATGTCCATATACAATCCTCTCTAAAAATAATAATCAGATACGCGGCTGCCCTGCAGCCACCATTCACGTTCTGTGAACGGTTATATTTCCAGCAATCTTGATATAAGGCTTCCGAATATTCCAAAAAGAGAATCCAAAAGCACAACCCACATTGCCGCACAGGCAAAGCCGTACAGGAATACCTTCAGCTTTGATTTCGGAATATCTCCCGCCGTCTGCCCGTTCTGACCGTTTACATAAATATCATAAACACGGTAATCATACAGATATCTGTAGTGCCATACCGGCAGAAGTGCATATTTCCGGTCGGACTGCTTCACCGTAATTTCATTCTTTTTGGGAGTATCCTTAACCGAAAAATCCGCCAGCGAAGCCTTAAGCCTTGAACCAATGCTGTTTTCCGCCTTACTCCTGGCCTTGTCAAGAAAAGCCTCCGGCGGCTGATTATAAACCTCTCCATAAAAGCCTGACATATATTTCGGATTGAATTCCTCAATCTCCTTGAAATCAAACGGCTCCAGCGATTCCGTCATACTGTCGAGCATTTCATCCGATGCCTCTGCGGTAATCCTATCATAGGATGCGGACATTTCCCTTATAAGATGATATTTGCTTACCTCCGTATAACGGTAGTTTCCCTCACTCCAGCTCCTTGTTTTTGTGGCATTGACCTCATAATCCACAGCCGCATCCATATCGTAAAGGAAATACGGAACGTAGCGTCCCTGCATTTTTTCAACCTTCTTTTTGCTCAGAAAAGAAGCCGGTGCAAAAAGGTAGTCATCCAGATCGTATTCCAGGATACTGATCGCCTTTTCCTTCGGGATGGCAAAGGGAATGATGTTGTCCGGCCGGTATTTGCCGGAAACGCGGTCATTCAATATTATATAATTGCTACAGAACGGGCACCGGACAGTACTCTGGAATTCAGTAACCTCAAATTCCCCGCTGCAGGAAGGACAGATGCGCGAAATGCTGATATCGGCGGTTTGGTCATTCATCCTTACATCGCTGTCGAGGCTGTCACAGTACGGGCAGTACATTTTCTTCCTGCCCGGATCGTATATCATATTTGCATTACAGTTTTTACATTGAAAATTCATCTTCATTCTCCTCTCAAGTAAATTTTCAAGGTCTGCTCCATGTTCCCATGAATTTATATTGCCGGCAGTCACACCTGACGCTATTCAGACAAAAAACCTGCCACGCATATTATACACGATGGCAGGTAAAAGATATACTATATTTTTACAAAGTTTCAACCGCTGCTGCCTTCTCCTCTGCGGTGCCTTCGTCCTGTCCGCCTCGTGCAGCAATCACCTCGTTATAAATCTCCATGAACTGCTTTCCGGTAATGGTCTCCTTTTCGCTGAGGAAGGCCGCAACCTTATCCATAATATCGCGGTTCTCTGAAAGGAGCTCCTTTGCCTTCACATAGCATTCATCAAGCAGCTTCATTACCTCGTGGTCGATTTCACCCGCAGTCTCCTCGCCGCAGGTCATTACAGGACGTCCGTCAAGGTAACGGTTGCTGATTTTTTCAAGTCCGATGAGACCGAAACGCTTCGACATACCGTACTGGGTAATCATCGCACGTGCAATCTCAGTAGCCTTCTCAATATCGTTGGAGGCACCGGTAGTAATGGAACCGAAAACAATCTCCTCTGCAGCCCTTCCGCCATAAAGTGTGACAAGCCTTGCCTTCAGCTCCTCCTCGCTCATCAGGTACTTTTCTTCCTCGGGTACCTGCATTACATAACCGAGGGCACCCATGGTTCTCGGAACAATTGTGATCTTTTGGACAGGCTCCGCATTCTTTTCAAGCGCGGTGATAAGTGCATGTCCGGTCTCGTGATAGGCAACGATCTTCTTCTCCTTTTCACTGAGGACACGGTCCTTCTTTTCCTTACCTGCAATGACAACCTCAACAGATTCCATCAGATCTGCCTGGGATACAAGGGTTCTGTCCTTCTTGACCGCTAAAATTGCAGCCTCATTGATGATATTTGCAAGGTCTGAGCCTACTGCACCTGAGGTGGCAAGACCGATTTCCTCAAGGTTTACAGTATCATCCAGAAGAACATTCTTTGCATGAACCTTTAATATTTCAACTCTGCCCTTTAAATCGGGCTTATCAACGATTATACGCCTGTCAAAACGTCCGGGACGGAGAAGTGCCTTGTCAAGGACCTCAGGTCTGTTGGTTGCGGCAATGATTACGACACCCTTCGAGGTATCAAATCCGTCCATTTCCGAAAGCAGCTGGTTAAGTGTCTGCTCACGCTCGTCGTTTCCGCCGCCATAGGAGGAATCACGGCTCTTACCGATTGCATCAATCTCATCGATGAAAACGATACAGGGAGCCTGCGACTGTGCCTGCTTGAACAGGTCACGCACACGGGACGCACCTACACCGACAAACATCTCAACGAAATCCGAACCTGTGATAGAGAAGAACGGAACATGTGCCTCTCCTGCAACTGCCTTTGCAAGCAGGGTCTTTCCTGTTCCGGGAGGTCCTACGAGAAGGGCTCCCTTCGGCAGCTTGGCACCGATTTTCGTATATTTTCCGGGATTGTGAAGGAAATCCACAAGCTCGTTGATGGACTCCTTCGCCTCGTCCTCACCTGCAACATCCTTGAAGGTGATTCCGGTCTCTTTTTCAACATTGTAAACCTTGGCGTTGCTCTTTCCGACGCCCATGACTCCGCCGCCCTTTGAAATACCCCTGAAAAGGAAGTACATCAGGCCGTATATCAGTGCAAAGGGAAGCACATAGGCCAGAAGGATATCGATAATGGTCGACCTGCTGTCAACCACCTCCTCCTTAAACTCCACGCCTGCCGCCAGAAGACGGTCCACCAGCTCCGTATCGTAAACATATCCGGTATAGAAGGTTATCGTAAAGTTGTAGGCCGTGTTCTTAACCTTAGGTGTAATCACAAGACGGTCGCTCTTTATCAGTACCTCTTCAATTTCTCCCCTGTCAAGCTTTTCGAGGAAGTCATTGTAGGTGATTTCCTCCAGCGAGCCGTTTGAAAGTGACCTGGTCACATAGCTTAAAAGGAGAACCGCAACAAGTGTGGTAATAAGACAGGCAAGCAGTATTTTTTTATTGTTCTGCGGTTTTTTATTATTACCGCCACCTTTGTTTTCTTCGTTATTTGAATCCATATACCCTTTTCCTTTTATTTATTTGCCGCCAACAGGGCGGTAAAGCCGAATCAGCTGAACATCCAGCCGTCCTTCTCGGAAAGCTCCAGCAGCTCATCTATATACTTCTGGGCCGGACCCTCCTCACTGAAAAATGCACCGCCCAGCATTCCGGGACCTGTATGTGCGCCGATAGCACAGCCTAAAAAGGCCTTAACTACCTTTTTAACTCCGTATCTTTCCTTCAGCTCCTCAATAAACATATCTGCCTCCTCGGAGCAGTCCGCATGAACAACGGCAATAACCTGGTTCTTCATATCGCAGCTACGCTCACCGAAGACCTCGAGCATTCTGGCAATTGCCTTCTTACGGCCGCGTACCTTCTGGAATACCTCCAGCTTTCCATCGTCCGTCACCTCAATCAGCGGCTTAATATCAAGCAGTCCGCCTGCAACTGCAGCCGTTTTGCTGATTCGTCCGCCCTTAAACAGATACTCGAGCGTATCAACCATGAATACATGCTCACAATGATCAAAATAGAATCTTGCAGCCTCCATGACCTCCTCCTTGGAGCAGCCGCGTTCCTGCATATAAAGTGCAAGAATAACGGGAAGTCCGAAGCCTATGGCCGCACATTTTGAATCCATTATGTCAATCTTAAAATCGGGATACTTCTCAAGCAGATCCTCTTTTGCAAGATTTGCTGCATTGAAGGTACCTGCAATACCTGTTGAAAAGCAGAAGTACAGAACCTCCTCACCCCGCTGTGCATAGGGTTCAAAGGCCTCTGTAAACATAAATTCATTAATATGATAGGTCGAAATCGTCGCATCTGAACGAAGGACATCATAAAATTCCGACTGGGTGATGGTTTCCCCGTCAAAATAGTCCTTCCCGTCAATAACAACGGGAGTAGGAATAACCTTAAGATTGTATTTATCAATGACCCACTTGGGCATATCCGTTGCCGAATCCGTAATAATTGTATAATTGTATGTACTCATTCTGCTCCCTTTCAAAATATGATATCGCTTTAATACCGGTATCAGTTAAAAACGCATATACTTCATTCATTATACTATATTCCTAATTATTATATCACAAAAATAAACAAAAGGCAATGTATATAAAGTGAACTACTCGCATATTGAATATGCGGAGCTTCCTGCTTCCTCGTGCACAGCACTCGGAAGGAAAACCTTCCAGGCGTCTTACATACACTCCACAGGCGTTATGTTCGGCCGGTCCCCGGCCTACGGTTATCGAAACTAAGATACTGCTTCTTTCAGTATCCTCAGTCCTTCGTTCAGTATGTTTACTGCGGCATTATGGTCACGGTCCATGACCAGCCCGCATGAGCAGGAATATGTCCTCTGTGAGAGCGGCATGGTTTTCTGTCTTCCGC
>JAZQNG010000103.1:0-14546 GCA_045627205.1 Lachnospiraceae bacterium | reverse complement strand
CCGACAGCCGAATCCTCGGGTCTGATTACGATACCTTCGTAACCTGCATTCTGGAGCTTGTTTATGCTTGTAGCCTCAATAGAGTACTCAGCTCCGGTGTTTTCATAAAGATCCTGTCCAAGGTCTTCCATGAGTTTTTCTATGAATTCTTCAAAATCCATAGTTTTGATCTCCTTTTCAGTTATTTAGTTGTTAAAGAATTTTCGTGATAAGCTACAAGCCATGCGCATCCGATTAAAATAGTTGTCTTGTGAGCTTGCTCACAAAAGACAATATTTTAAATCGGATGCATAGGGCGCCAGCCCGCGACCTCATGACCTTGGTCATGAGGTTATGGATTGAAGCTAATCAACAAAAAAGCGCCCATGAACTTAATCATGGGAGACGGGAAAAAACCATCCTAGAATATGTACACATGCACTGAAATATCATTCCATTGTTTCGATCTTAAGTACTGTCCGCGTGCCTGCCTAAAGGCTCTGGCGCTTGATTCTTCAAGGTGTAGGTGCATGTATATTTTAGAAGTCCTACTTATTTGCGATAGCAGCCTGTGCAGCGGCAAGTCTTGCAATCGGAACACGGAAAGGTGAGCAGCTTACATAGTCAAGGCCAATCTTATGGCAGAACTCAACTGATGTGGGATCTCCACCGTGCTCTCCGCAGATACCAACATGAAGATTGGGATTTACGGGCTTTCCAAGCTCAATAGCGAGCTTCATAAGCTTACCTACACCTGTCTGGTCAAGCTTTGCAAAAGGATCGTTCTCAAGGATCTTTGCATCATAGTAAGCTGTTAAGAACTTACCGGCATCGTCACGTGAGAAGCCATATGTCATCTGAGTCAGGTCATTTGTACCGAAGCAGAAGAAATCCGCATTCTTTGCAATTTCGTCAGCAGTAAGGGCTGCACGGGGAATTTCAATCATTGTACCAACCTGATATTTAAGTGTTGCACCTGCTGCAGCGATTTCAGCATCTGCAGTTTCAACAACAACCTTCTTAACATACTTAAGCTCAGCAACCTCAGAAACAAGAGGAATCATAATTTCAGGCTCTACATTCCAATCGGGATGTGAATTCTGAATCTTGATTGCTGCACGGATAACAGCCTTTGTCTGCATCTTTGCAATTTCAGGATAAGTCACTGCAAGACGGCATCCACGATGTCCCATCATAGGATTGAACTCGTGAAGTGAGTTGCAGAGATTCTTGATTTCCTCAACAGACTTATTCTTAGCCTTTGCAAGCTTTTCAATATCAGCATCCTCTGTAGGAACGAACTCATGAAGAGGAGGATCGAGGAAACGGATACAAACAGGACATCCTTCAAGAGCCTCATACAGCTTTTCGAAATCGCTCTGCTGATAAGGAAGAATCTTCTCAAGTGCTGTTTCTCTCTCCTCAACGGTATCTGAGCAGATCATCTCACGGAAAGCGGCAATTCTGTCTGCCTCGAAGAACATATGCTCCGTACGGCAGAGACCAATACCCTCGGCACCAAGCTCACGTGCCTTTTTAGCATCCTGAGGAGTATCTGCATTAGTTCTTACCTTAAGTTTTCTATACTTGTCTGCCCATGCCATGATACGTCCGAATTCACCGGCAATCTGAGCATCTACTGTCTTGATGATTCCATCATAGATGTTACCTGTTGTACCATCAATCGAAATTTCATCGCCCTCTTTGAAAAGCTTTCCTGCAAGTGTGAACTGCTTGTTCTCTTCATCCATAGCAATATCGCCACAGCCTGAAACACAGCACTTACCCATACCACGTGCAACTACAGCTGCATGAGAGGTCATACCACCACGTACGGTAAGGATACCCTGAGCTGCCTTCATACCTGTGATATCCTCAGGTGAGGTCTCAAGACGTACAAGAACAACCTTCTTACCGGCCTTGTTCCACTTTTCTGCATCATCTGCCGAGAAAACAATCTGTCCGCATGCTGCACCGGGTGATGCACCAAGTCCCTTGCCGATAGCCTGTGCTGCCTGAAGTGCAGCTGCATCAAACTGAGGATGAAGAAGTGTATCAAGATTTCTGGGGTCGATCATTGCAACTGCTTCAGCCTCTGTCTTCATACCTTCATCAACAAGGTCGCAGGCAATCTTTAAAGCTGCCTGAGCTGTTCTCTTACCGTTACGGCACTGAAGCATGTAAAGCTTTCCGTTTTCAACAGTAAACTCCATATCCTGCATATCATGATAATGCTTCTCAAGTGTATCGCAAACTGAAATGAACTGTGAATATGCTTCGGGGAACTGCTCCTCCATCTGCTTGATGGGCATAGGTGTACGAACGCCGGCAACAACGTCCTCGCCCTGTGCATTTACAAGGAACTCACCCATGAGCTTCTTCTCGCCTGTAGCAGGATCACGCGTAAATGCAACACCTGTACCTGAATTGTTATTTAAGTTACCGAATACCATGGGCATTACATTAACTGCTGTACCCCATGAATAAGGAATATCATTGTCACGACGGTAAACGTTCGCACGGGGATTGTCCCATGATCTGAAAACTGCCTCAATAGCAAGCTTAAGCTGCTCTACAGGGTCCGAAGGGAAATCCTTTCCAAGCTGATTCTTATATTCAGCCTTAAACTGTGTAGCGAGCTCCTTAAGGTCCTCTGCAGTAAGGTCGATATCAAACTTAACGCCCTTCTTCTCCTTCATTTCATCAATAAGCTGTTCGAAATACTTCTTACCAACCTCCATAACGACATCGGAGAACATCTGAATAAAGCGTCTGTATGAATCGTATACGAAACGCTCGAATTTAGGATCTGGATTGCCGGCAATCATAGCTGCAACAACATCGTCATTCAAGCCTAAGTTAAGAATTGTATCCATCATACCGGGCATTGAAGCACGTGCACCGGAACGAACTGAAACAAGAAGGGGATTCTTAAGGTCGCCGAACTTCTTGCCGTTAATCTTTTCCATTTCTGCTACATAAGACATAACCTGTCCCATGATTTCTTCATTAATCTGTCGTCCATCCTCATAATACTGAGTACAAGCTTCTGTGGTAATCGTGAAGCCCTGAGGAACAGGGAGTCCGATATTTGTCATCTCAGCAAGGTTTGCACCCTTTCCGCCAAGAAGATTTCTCATAGAAGCATCGCCTTCAGTAAACAAATATACCCATTTTGCCATCTGTGGTATTTCCTCCTTTTATTTTCGCCGCAGACATACCAATGTATCAATTTATACAATAGTCAAACAAGCCTAGATATGTTTTTTCCTGAAAAAAGCCGTAAATTTGGTTTTTTGTACAAGAAAATACATGCTACGCCTGCAGTCATTAAAGATAGTATAACACACTCTTTTCAATAAATAAATATCTTTTTTTCACAAATTATATATTTTTTTCAAACAAATTCTAGATTTTTTGCACAGTATAAAATCCAAAGCATGAAAAAAATTTATACATCTGCCGTATAGCATAAAAAAACCTGCCTCACACAATGTGAAACAGGTTTTCTGAAAATAGAAACAATTAAAATTCCATTTTTTTCTCGAAATAGTTCTTAAGATCAGCAATTGCAATTCTTTCCTGCTGCATTGTATCACGGTCACGGACTGTTACGCAGCCGTCTGTCTCAGAATCGAAATCGTAGGTAACGCACCACGGAGTTCCGATTTCATCCAGTCTTCTGTAACGCTTTCCGATTGTTCCACGGTCATCAAATTCACAGTTCCAGTATTTTGAAAGCTCATCAAAAATCTTCTCTGCACCCTCATTAAGCTTCTTTGAAAGAGGAAGTACGCCAACCTTTACAGGTGCAAGCGCGGGATGGAAATGAAGAACCGTACGGACATCTCCGCCCTCAAGCTCCTCCTCGTCATATGCTGCACAAAGGAAAGCAAGTGTTACACGGTCTGCACCAAGTGAAGGCTCAACAACATAAGGAACAAAACGCTCATTCTTCTCCTCATCAAAGTAGGTAAGATCTTCCTTGGAAAGATTCTGATGCTGTGTAAGGTCGTAGTCTGTTCTGTCGGCAATGCCCCAAAGCTCACCCCAGCCGAACGGGAACAGGAACTCAATGTCTGTAGTTCCCTTTGAATAGAAGCAAAGCTCCTCGGGGTCATGGTCACGGAGTCTCATCTCATCTTCTTTGATACCGAGACTCAAGAGCCAGTCGCGGCAGAAGCCTCTCCAGTACTGGAACCATTCAAGGTCTGTACCGGGCTCGCAGAAAAATTCAAGCTCCATCTGTTCAAATTCACGAGTTCTGAAGGTAAAATTACCGGGTGTAATCTCATTTCTGAAGGATTTACCAATCTGTCCGATACCGAAGGGAAGCTTCTTTCTGGATGTACGCTGTACATTTTTGAAGTTTACGAAAATACCCTGTGCTGTCTCGGGACGAAGGTATACAACGTTCTTTGCATCTTCTGTTACACCCTGGAAGGTCTTGAACATAAGATTGAACTGTCTGATATCAGTAAAATTGTGCTTACCGCATGAAGGGCAGGGAATCTTATTGTCCTCGATGAAGTTCTTCATCTTTTCCTGTGACCAGCCGTCAACGGAACCATCAAGTGTAATATTCTTTTCAGCGGCAAAATCCTCGATGATTTTATCTGCCCTGAATCTTTCCTTACATTCCTTGCAGTCCATAAGCGGATCCGAGAATCCGCCAAGATGTCCTGAAGCGACCCATGTCTGAGGATTCATAAGAATTGCACAGTCAACACCGACATTGTACTTATTCTCCTGAATAAACTTCTTCCACCATGCCCTCTTTACGTTGTTCTTCAATTCAACACCAAGATTTCCGTAATCCCAGGTATTTGCAAGACCGCCGTAAATTTCCGAGCCGGGATAAACAAATCCTCTTGCCTTCGCAAGCGCAACAATTTTGTCCATTGTCTTTTCCATAATATACTTCACTCCTTAAAATATTATCTGTATAGGCTTAAATACAGACTTATTATAAAAACCATTTTCATATTTTACATACAGAGAAGTAAAAATGCAAGTTATATTTTTAGCAGCTCCAGCGATTTCATTTCCTTATCGACATTGACAGACATATATCTGTCCATCACCCTGTCAAGCTCCCTCCAGACATCCTCCTTCAGAAGGAATCCAAATAATTTTCCGACACTCTGGGTAATGCAGTAATGAATAGTATACCTTGCAGCCTCACTGATTTCAAAGCTGTCCGCAGTTTTTTGTGCAGTCCGTCCACAGGTCTCACATCTGATAATCCCCCGTCTGGCATCAATGCTCCAGCCTCCGGTACTATCCTTCCTCCTGCAGTCATTACACTCAAAAACATTCGGGGCAACACCATAATTTGCAAGCGCACGGATTTCATAGGTCCTTCTGATCAGGGCTGCCGGCATGTTCTTTTTCTTAAGGGCAGCCAGAGCACAGTACAAAAGCTTGACCTGTTCCTTTTCATCTGTATTTTCACGAGTCAGGTATTCCATCAGCTCACAAAAATAAGATGCATAATAAAATATCTCCGGGTCACGGCACAATTCATCAAAATATATCGGATTTTCAACAGAAGCAATACTATAGGAATCCCGTCCCTCATATGCACGGAAGCAGCCGTAGGTAAAGGGCTGCGAGGCACCCATCAGCTGGCTTTTAGGGCGTCTTGCACCTCGTGCAAAGGCAGAAATACGTCCGCGTTCACAGGTAAGCACACTTAAACGCCGGTCGTAATCACCGACCGGCATCGAACTGAGCACTATTCCTGTTAGTTTTACATCTGCAGCCATATTAATCCTCATGCCGCGAGTATTACGAGTGGCTAATGGATACAATTTGAGGAGCTCGCGACTCAAATTGCCGTGTGAAAAATTAGCGTATATGATTTTTCACACTAATAAACCCTCATATTCGGAGTCTGCGGGAACAGCTTATGCTTCCCTGCTGTTTTCCGGCTTTTTCCGCTACTTCTCCATCTCGTCCGTCTCATCAACAAAGCCGTAATTTTTAAGCAGGAAGGCACTGTCTCGCCAATCCTTCTTAACCTTTACAAACAGCTGAAGATTTACCCTGCAGTACAGAAGAGACTCGATTTCATGACGTGCCTGTGTACCGATTTTCTTCAGCATACTTCCCTGTTTTCCAATAATAATACCCTTATGTGAATCACGTTCACAAACAATCGTTGCTTCGATATCATAAAATGGAACATAGTCCTCCCTGTCAGCGTAGGCTGAAGGTCTTTCCTTCATCTTTTCAATTCCTACTGCGATACCGTGGGGGATTTCATCATCCAGAAGCCTCAATGCTTTTTCACGGATAAGTTCGGCAACAATCTGCCTCTCCGGCTGGTCCGTAAGCTCATCCTCATCATAATACATGGGGCCATCGGGAAGAAGCTTGAAAATAACCTTCTTTATCTCGTCCTCGTTTTCTCCCTTAAGCGCACTTATGGGAACAATCTCATCAAACTTACAAAGGTCGCTGTACATTTTAACAAGCTCCAGCTGTCTTTCCTTTGAAATCGTATCACACTTATTTAAAACAAGCACACGGGGAATCCTGTCCTCTCCGTCATTTTCAGACTGTTTAAGAAGCTCGGCAATATGTCTGTCGCCCATTCCGATATATTCAGAGGGCTCCACAAGCCATAGTATCAGGTCAACCTCCGACAGTGTTTTTTCGGCAACCTCCACCATGAAATTGCCCAGCTTTGTCTTCGCCTTGTGTATTCCGGGAGTATCGATAAAAATAGCCTGTCCCTGCTCATTTGTAAGAATTGTACGTATTCTTGTACGGGTTGTCTGAGGCTTATTGGAGGTAATGGCCACCTTCTGACCGATAAGTCTGTTCATAAGGGTGGATTTACCGACATTTGTTCTTCCGACTAAGGCTACAAAGCCTGATTTAAAGCTTCCCATAATTTTTACTTCTTTCTGCATTTAATCTAAAAATTTAACATAGACTTCAAAATAATTGAAAGCCTTCTAATATCATTTGCTCAAATATAATAAACAGAAAATTTAAAAGGTCAGAACATCCTTTCAACGCTGTCAAATATCTGTCCCTCCGATGCTATTGATGTCTCGGATGCAACTGCAGATACAACGTAATTTTCATTTATTTCCTCAAAAACATAAGCAAGTGAACGGATATCCTCAACCGTCGCATTGATAAGTGCGGCTCTTCTCTCCCTGACCTCGTCAAGCGTAATGCCCTCCATATCAAAGCTGAATGCCCTTGCACCCTTTGCACACGGGCTTAAGGGAGAATCAAGTGCACCGATGGTACCTATTATCAGCTTAAGTATTTCCCTGTCATCCTTTGAGTAATTCCTTATGAATTCCGCAGTATTTTTATATGCTTCAAGTGTTGAAGCAACATTCGGATCCCTATAGGAGTAGAAACAGGCATTTCCGGTTCTCGGATTACATGCAAAGCCTCCTCCATACGCACCTTTGAGCACCCTGAGCTTTTCATACAGATATTCGCTGTTGAGGATATTGCGGACCAGATTCAGTATACCGCCGTCCCTTACAGATTTAAGGGCACATTTTCCGGCATAGGATACAAAATTCACATCTCCTGAGTATTTATAAGCCTCATTTCCCTTTAGAACTTCAAGGCTCCAGCCCTTATGGTCACTTTCAAGAGCGCCGCAGCATTCCAGACCTCCAAGGAAGACCCCGAGTTCACCCGATATCCTGTTTTTAATTTCATTATTGCAGGTAAGACTTACAATACAGTTATCCCTTCCGAAAATCGATTTAATAATAAGCGCTGTATCAGCAAGGAAATCAGATAATTTCTCATCAGGAAGCTCATTTGTGTCGGTAACGAAATTGTAATAGCTGATACCGTCAAGCTTCTCCTTGAATACTGATTCTGAATTAATTCCGGCCCTTGCCCTCTGCATGGATACTATATGGCCCGAATCCATGAAATAGGCCTGCATACGCGCTTTGGTCTCTCCCATAAGCTCATGTGCCCTCTTTACGGAGGTAAGATCTGCATCATATATGAACTCTCTTACGAGTGAAAGCGCATTTGCTGCTTCAGGAACCATGAATTTTGTTGAAATAACAAGCATCGGACGGTAATAGCTGTCATCATGGTTTCTGTTAAATGAACAGATTTCGGCAGAAATACCACCGGTATGTATATTCATAAGTGAATTAAACTCTGAATATGTATGCACCTTTGTGTCAACCGCACCAAGGAACTTGCATAATAGCTCGGCCTGCTGAATCTTATCTGCAGAAAGCCTGTCCATATCAAACAAAATTCGCAAATAAACGATTCCGTTTGTCTCATAATCATGGAAGCTGACAGGAACGCCTGAAAGAAGCATTTTCTCGCAGTTAAAGCCCATAGGCTCAAGGTCAAGGTCTTCACGTGCAAGAATCGGTATTTTAGCAAGGTCCTCCTTTGCAGAAGGTGTACTCTGGTACTCCTTCAACCTACGATTTTCCTCAATCAGAGCCTCTATTTCGGATGAAGACATTGCCTCCTTCATTGCCTTCAGCCTTTCCTCAAGCCTTATCTTATCGTCCTGACCGAAACCAAGCTTTGGCTCAAGAGTAAAGAAAACAGCCGAATCATTGTCCAGCATATACCTTTTAACAAGGTCTTCAAAATAACCCTTATCAAGCTTATCCCTAAATTTAGAATAAAGTCCGCATCTGTTCATTGTAAGGAAGGCAGCCCTTTCATCATACAGCCAGGTCGAAGCAGAATTCAGAATATAAATAAGTCCTTTAGGACAGTAGCCTGTGTCAGCCTCGGCATATTCAAACTCCATCCTGTTCAGAATTCCGAGCATGGAATCCCTGTCAAAGCCGTTTTCAACGATTTTGCACAGCTCCTCCCTTAAAATTCTTTTGAATTCAGGAAGTCTGTCGGCCTCGGAATTCCTTATACTTATCTGAATAAACGGCTGAATTACATCCTTTTCAACAGCACACGAAACATCCATACCGATACCTGCACGAACAAGTGCCTCACGGAGGGGAGCTCCCGGAATATTGAACAGACAGTTCCCGATAGCATCAAAGGCAAGGATTTTTTCAACCTCATCGTATTTTCCGATAATTCCCGCCCATGTAAGGAATGTGGCTTCTTCAGTATTATCATCCTCGGTAATGGGATAATAGTCCACAAATTCCTTTAATCCTTCAGGCTTCTGCAGACCTATTTCCGAATCCACCGAAATCACATCATAATCCTTCAAATAAGCCTCATCGAGCCATTCAAGCCTCTCCTCAATATCCATATCTCCATAAAGATAAATAAAGCTGTTTGATGGATGATAATATGTTTTATGGAATTCAAGATAATTCTCGTAGGTAAGTTCAGGGATATTTTTAGGATCACCGCCTGAAACAACACTGTAAATAGTATCCGGGAAAAGCGAATTGAAGGTACCCTGTGAAAATCTGTCATCCGGAGACGAAAAAACGCCCTTCATCTCACTATATACGATACCATTCACGGTAATCGGCTCTTCCTTTGAATTTATTTCATAGTGCCAGCCCTCCTGCTTGAATATTTCAGGACGTGTATAAATATTAGGATGAAGAACAGCATCCATGTATACATCCATCAGATTTGCAAAGTCCTTTTCATTACAGCTCGCAACGGGATAGCAGGTCTTGTCCGGATATGTAAATGCATTGAGGAAGGTATTCAGCGAACCCTTGGCAAGATCCATAAAAGGGTCCTTGGTCGGGAATTTTCTTGAACCGGCCAGAACCGAATGCTCTATGATATGTGCAACGCCCGTACTGTCCTTAGGCGGTGTCCTGAACATAATAGTAAAGACCTTATTCTCGTCATCATTGGAGATAACGCAGATACGAGCACCGCTTTTCCTGTGACGCAGCACAAGGCCGTATCCCTTGCAATCAGCCAGTTCTTCTTCATATTCAAGAAGGTACTTATCAGATAAACTAAATTCTTTTGATGATTTTATACTTTTTGACATAATATTAACCGAATTTTTGTATATTCCTTTCATGATAAATTAGATAACTAACGAATTTTACGCTGTTTACAACATTTTAATTTTTATTATTATAACATATTTTCCAAATTTTGGTTAAAAAATATTCAAAAATAATTAAATTTATTTTGACATTTAATCTTAACTGTGATACATTAAGTTAGGTACTAAAATTAGTACTAAGTTTTAATTTTTTTGGAGGCAGTATTATGAAAAAGGGTACAGTTAAGTGGTTCAATGCAAAAAAGGGTTACGGCTTCATTTCTGATGAAGAAGGTAATGATGTATTCGTTCATTTTTCAGCATTAAACATGGATGGCTTCAAGGTTCTCGAAGAGGGCGAGGCTGTTACATTTGATGTTGTTGATGGCGAAAAGGGACCTCAGGCTGCAAACGTAACAAAGTGCTAATATTTAGCGCAGCGGGTTATGATCGAAGGCTAATGGAAAATTATAATATATAGTAATATAGCTTATAAAGGATATTAGGAATAAGGTTATAACAAGAAAGCTGCCGTACCGTTCGGTACGGCAGCTTTTTAATTTGTCAGTCGTTTAAGACAAGACTCACACCTCTCCGTGCTTTCCGGATTATTTATCCATTTTCTCGAGCTTCTTCTCATATTCATCAAAAATATATGAAAATACAGGAGCAAGACCAACAAGCTCACAGCCATACATGATATCACCGTCGCTTCTTACCTCACGGCGTATTATTTTTACAACACAATAAAGCTTGGCGTCCTCTTCTCCTAACTGTATGCAGGAATTAAAGTAGAAATTCAGCGGTAAGTCACTCTTTGTCAGGAAACCGATTCCACCCTTTGAAATATCATGAACACTGATAGGCGCATCAATATCCTTGATAATCTGATTGTCCTGCTTAAACAGCGAGCTGATTTCAAGCTTCATTGAAAATACCGGAAATCTTTTGTCACGTCTTTTTTCTTTCATAAAGTAATACTCCTTTCCCTTTCATAAAACAATTCAGCATCTGTCATTACTATTCAAATTCCTAAAATAACATTCAAGATTACTATTCACAGTCTGTTCCAGACTCATTCAAGTGCAAATCAATAATCATCATATGATTCAGGCACCTTCGTTACAACTCCGGGTATATAATCCATCAAATAAGCATAATAGTCATTTAAGAGAATACTCTTTGAAATATTAAACTTATTTTTAACGATACTGCTGACATTACTGATATAATTTTCAGGAAGTTCAACATCCTGAAGCATGGTTACCTCCCTGTTATTGACATTATACTTGCAATAATCGGTTATAAAGCTCTTGTCGGCAAACATAACAAGTGCAGGTGCATCCGAAAGTATATCGCTGCCCATCAGAAGACGCGAATCATACTCAAGTCCGAATAAATTCGAAACGGTCGGAAGCATATCAAGACTTGAACAGTACTTGTCAATAACAATCGGCTCCTTTATTGACTCTGACCACAGAACAAAATTACTGTGATAAAGCTCGAATTCCTCTTCTACCGGCGAACCATTCAATTCGCTGATTTCATCAATTGTCAGACCATAAGGATAATGGTCTCCCGTAAAGGCAATTACAGTCTTATCGGCAATACCTGCTTTTTCAAGCTCATCAATAAGGTATTCAAGAGCAAGATCCAGCTCCTTGTTGCAGGCAATATAAGCCTTGCAGTTATTGGAATAAGGAAGATTTTCAACGTATGACTTATTTTTCGAGGCCATTGAATTTCCGCTGAAGGTATATTCCAGATGTCCGCTTACGGTCATATAATATACATGGAAATGCTCATCATTTATGTACTCAGGAAGAGAATTCTGAATCATTTCCAAATCCGATTCCGGCCAAACATCCTTTATCTTAAGTCCGGCATTCTTAGCCTTGAAAATATATCCCATATTGGGATGAGTTTCATTTCTTCCGTAATAAGTAGCAGTATGTGCATGCCAAGCCCTTGAGGTATAGCCGAGCTTCAGGAACTGCCAGCCCAGGCAGAACGGAATTGAATTCTTCTTGGAACGTTTAAAGCTGTTGCTGCTGTAGGGAAGAAGTCCCTGGCAGGCTACATATTCACCGTCGCTTGTACTTGTATACCAGATGGGATTATAAAAATTATTAAACACAAAGCCTTCATGGGTAAGCCTGTAAAGTGTTGGCGTTACATCCTTGTCAACTGCCCAGGGTGAAAAGCCCTCACAGACCATATAAATCAGGTTATAGCCCTCAAACATACCTGTATATTCATTCTTTTTGGTAGGCTCAGAGGAGGCCATATATTCATGGATTGTTTTAATATCGCTGTTCTTGCATTCCTCAGCCAAAGCAGCAAAATCAATATCAAGTACATTCGGAGATGTATCAATAGGCGTAGGTGTTGGCGAGGGCGAAGGTGTTGGCGTTGCCGTTGCCACAGGTGTAATCTCATCAGGCTTTTCAGGAACAGTTGAAACAGCAGGTGCTGCAGTCGGGACAGGCGGAATATCTGTGACAGGAATCAGCACATCATCACCCTTGTCCTGTTTATTCACAGTAGGAATAACCATCGAAGACAGATTATCAGTATCAACAATTGTGATTTCCTCGCTGTCGCCAAACAGAAGCTGATGAAAATCCTTTCTTGTAGCTGTAATAACGCCAAGATTCTCAATTCCGGCATCAAGCATGAAATCGTTATGATAAATATCATATGCGGTAAAAGCCTCTTTGCCGCCAAGTGAAAGTGAAAGAAGGCCAAATACCGTAAATACAATACCGGCAAGCAGACAAGCTACCTGATAAATTGTATTTTCCTTAAAATTTTTACCCCAAACACCGATTTTTTCTTTTTTCAATGCAAAACCGACAGCACAGAACGGAATAACCATTACAAGGATAAGACCGGGAAGACATTCTACAATTCCCTTCAGGGCCTCCTTCCAGAATTCGGAAGCATCTCCTGCATTTTCCATTACGGAATGAAGTGAAATAAAGGTTTTAAATATATGTCCGTATACAGTCTGAAGTCCGAAAAAGATTCCGGTAATAACCATTACAACCCAGGTAATGATACGGTTTGCTTTTTTCACTGGGAATGAGGTAATTGCAGTAACCATCAGACCATATGAAATTGCAAATAAAGTCATGTAAAGAAGACTCAATCCGATACTTTTAAAATAATACAGATGGAACATCAATTCCATAAAAGTAAATACACCCGGGAAAATTAATGCTCTTGTCGCTTTTTTGATTTTTTTGTTCATGATACATATCCGAAATACAGCTTCGGAAAAAAACACCTCTTTTTATTCGATTTCACCATTATATACTTCAACCGCAGGGCCTGTCATAAACACCTTGTTGTTTAAGACATCATATTCTATCTCCAGCGTACCGCCAAGCAGCTTAACAAAAACCCGGTTATCCGTAAGCCCGTTCAGATAGGATGCTACAACACTGGCGCAGGCTCCTGTTCCGCAGGCAAAGGTCTCAGCCGAGCCTCTTTCCCATACCCTCATATTCGTATGGGTTCTGTCGACTACCTGAATGAACTCAATATTTGCTTTTTCAGGAAAAAGCTTGTGACCCTCTGCAAAAGGACCGTATTCTTCAATTTTCAGTGATGCGGTATCCTCAATAAATGTAACCGCATGAGGATTTCCCATGGAAACGAAGCTGAATTTAAAGCCTTCACCGTTAATTTCAAGAGGAAATTCCCTGATGCATTCTGTATTGCCATCAAATGAAGCCTTAGGTACATTCACATATCCGGCTTTTTCGGCAAGCTCACCATAAAGCTTAACGTCAAGAGGAAGCTGTTCAGGAAGGAACTCGGGTGCTCCCATGTCAACGGTTACACTTTCTATTTTATTTCCTGTGCTATCCGGATGAAGCGTCAGGTACTTTATTCCGGCAAGGGTTTCAACACTTATCTGCTTTTTATCGGTCAATTTATGGTCAAACACATACTTTCCGACGCAGCGTATGCCATTACCGCACATTTTTCCCCTTGAGCCGTCAAGATTGTACATATCCATCATAAAATCAGCTTTATCAGACGGACATATATAAATCACTCCGTCGCTTCCGATTCCGAAATGCCTTTCAGAAAGACGGACTGCAAGCTCAGACCTGTCATCAATTTTTTCCTCAAAGCAATTGATATATACATAGTCATTGCCACAGCCCTGCATTTTTGTAAATTTCATAGCTGTCTTTAGCCTTTCTGTTACAAAGTTATTTTATCACCAGAGATTCTGATCAATAATTCCTGAAAAATCTATTCCAAAATCATCCTCATCAGAATCGTTGTACTTCTCCCCGTTCTCATAATCAGTGATTGAATTGTAGGAATCGAGATGAAGTCCGCCGGGAATCGGTTTAAAACTCCTCGCGAATTCTCCGGCCAGCTTCTGGTACAGGATTGCAAGTTCATCAATATTTTCACCGTTACGCTTTTTATACTGCTGCACGGGCGTCTCGCCGCGAAGTGCCCTGTCAACACGCATATTCAGAAAATCAGGCTCAACCGGCTTCGCAATTACATCATCTATGCCATTTTTAAAGCCCTGCAAAACACGATACCGGTCCGGAGCACCCGTTACGAAAATGATAGG
>JAZQNG010000102.1:0-6632 GCA_045627205.1 Lachnospiraceae bacterium | reverse complement strand
TGAAGAGCGATCGGGATATCAGGATTTTCCTCAACTGCTGCTTCTACCATCTTTACAAGGTACTTGTGGTTTGCGTATGCACGTGCACCCTTTGAAACCTGAAGGATAACGGGGCTCTTAAGCTCTGAAGCTGCCTCTGTGATACCCTGAACGATTTCCATGTTGTTTACGTTGAAAGCACCAACAGCATATCCGCCGTCATAAGCCTTCTTGAACATTTCAGTTGTTGTAACTAAAGCCATGTTTTTTTCCACCTTTCTATAAATCGGACCTGATGACGTATTCTGCCCATCGGTCATTTTTAACCGAAGTAATTATATCATATAATTCCAAAGTGTCAAGGAGAATTACATTAATGAAGGCCTATGCCTTCCGTATTTCTTATCCTGCCGGGAATAATTCCCATTACCATCAATATCAGGACAACTGACGTTCCAATTATCCTATGTAGCTTTCGGCAATATAATTTGCGATATCTGTTCCCTCTTCAATATACAGCTCAACAAACATACCCTCGTAGGTATCACATACTGAATCATGGAAGGTTTCAGAATCAACTGCCTCTAAACGCAGCGGATCGTACTTCATTACCTTGTAGCCTGTATAATGTGACCTCTTCTTTGAGGGAGTATACATTGAAGCATATACTATCACAGGCTCCGCATCGACCTTTACAATTTCAGAATCGTAGCCGTCAAGATCAGGTGCAAAGCCGTAGGCAGCAATGATTTCAGGATCTGTAGCGGGAGTAATTATCATATACTGCTCAAACTTATAACTGGTTGTACCATCATCCCTCATTGCTTCAGGACAGTCTGAAAGGACTCCGAAATACTTTTCACCGACAGGCTCTGCTATATCAACACGATGATAGTATGCAATCACATTGTTCAGCCTGCCTGATTCTCCGGTGAAATATTCAACAAGCTCCAGTGTTTCAACACCGTCATCATCCGTGAACATTACCAGATAATATCTTTCATCCTCTGAATCAGAGGGGCACTTTATTGAATAAGACGAATTTTCAACTCCATCATAAATTGCGTTCTCGGAATATACCATAGGCATAGCGCCGCTGAAATAAAAGGCACTCGCATCTCCGCTGTTCAGTGACAGGGTAAAATCTACAAGATAATCAGAAGAAACCTCAACTGTAGAAACCAGTCCGGCACCTGAATACCAGCCTGCTGCACCGTTATCTTCATCCTCTATCGAAGCTTTTACTATGCTCCACTCGCCTACCATTGCCTCCATCTCAGGAGTGATATAGCCGGTAAACATTTCACCCTGAACAGCCTTGTCGAGCATATAATTTAAAATCTTGAGAAGAATATCACTTGTATCGGTATATCTCATGAAATGGTAATCGTATCCGAGTGTCCAGTTTGGTGTATCCTCATAGTAATACTTGTCCATTTCTGCTTCATAGGTTGCCTCGTCAACCTGCTCGGAATTAATTGAATACTGCATTCCCTGAGGCTCGTAGGTTTCCTCATCATACTTTTCAACTGCCTGGAAATCAGCCTTAAGCTCAACACCTCCGTCGGGATTCATTGAATAGATGGTGTTTGTTGCCACGCCCATCCCATAGTAGGCGCTGTAAATATTGTTTTTACGTGGTGTAAATGCAAAACCGCCGAACTCGCCGAATTCACCGACAGGTACTACCTCATCATTATAATAGGTGAATACCTTTGTGCCGTAGGCATGTATATATCCATCGGTAATAAACAGCTCGGGAACATTGTCATCATCAATAAAACCAAGTGCAAACTTGACATTTTCATAGGTATCATCGTCCTGATCTGCCATATAATCAATCAGATATCTCATGTAAGACTTGATTACTGTCTCCGTATCAGCCTCCTTTACAGGCACCGGTGTTGCTGTAGGTTCGGGTGTTGCTGTGGGTTCAGGTGTTGCTGTTGCCTCCGGCTTCTCTGTCGGCACGGGTGTGGCCGTAGCCTCCGGTGCAGAAGTCGGTGCCTCTGTAGCCGCAGGTGTTTCCGTAGCCACGGGGGCCTCCGTAGGCTTATTTCCCTCCTCAGGCTTGCTGCAGGCAGCAAGTGAAAGAAGCAGTATCAGCGAAATAATAAAAAGCCTTGTCTTTTTCATTTCATTCCTCCTCATTAATTTTTGTTGTAATACGACAGCAGCCGGCCTAAAAGCCATATCTGTCCACATACAGTATGGCTGACACAGCGCCGCAAATCGTTTCAGTCAGTCAGTATAGCATATATTTTACGTATAATCAATCAAAACTGATTAAATGCAGAAATGCCCGCCATAAATTGTGGCGGGCATTTCCCTGTTTGTATATTCTATGAAAGACCAGTAATTCCTGTTTTAGAAATCTCCGGCGAGGGGTGCCTTCAATTTGCAAAGTCTTTGACAGAATCAGTATTATTTTGTCCGGATTAATCCAAACCCGTGATTAAGGAAGCATTACAGCATCGCCGTATGTGTCATCCCACTTCTGCTGACGCTCATCAATGATGTCCTGTCCGCCTGCTGCGAGATAATCTGCCATGCAGCTTTCCCATGTTGCTTCAAAATCTGCTTCGGGAGCGCTTACAGCCTTATCGTAGCATACGTCACGAAGTGCTGAAAGTGAGCTTCCCATACCAACCTCTGCATCAATTGTGATACCGTTGGGAGTAACAGGTGTCTTACCATCAACCATAGCGATAACAAGTGAATTTGTTACATCAGCGGGATCTACATTTGCATAGCTGTATGCCATTGACTGGAAGGTCATTTCATCTGTTGAAAGACGAAGGCCGTTTGTTGTCATTGTGTAGTCAATGTTGTAAAGTGAATTGATTGTATTTGCTACATGTGCTTCATCAGCTGCCTGAACAAGGATTGTACCATCCTCAGCAACTGTATGTGTGATACCCTCATCACCGATCTGTAAGTACTCAACTACAGAGGGATCTGAGATGTAATCAAGGTAAAGGAGTGATGCAAGGATTTCTTCATTTGACTTAGGGAAGAAAATCTTACGGTCTGTACCAACTGTGTTGTAGAGATACTTTGTATGTGTTCCCTTGCTGTCCTCAAAAGGATCGATTGCAACGAACTTAGCATTCTCGCCAACAAGGCTCTTTAACTGATAGTTAATGCTGTCCTCACCATCTCTGAAGGGATAGTCAAAGTTCTGTGTGAATGCGCCTACATAGCCTGCCTTGAGCATATCATCAAAGGTTGAATCTCCGCTTCCGTAAAGAGCGAAATCATTCCAAAGGAGACCCTTGTTGTACCACTGGTTAAGAAGCTGGATAGCATCCTTTGTTCCGGGAACAAGGAGCTTTCTGTCATCATAGCCGTAAACATATGCATCCTCATCTGTGATGTCGGGATCGATCTTTGACTCAATAAGTGTAGCTGCTGTCCAGCCTACATCATATGTAACACCGTAAGGGATCATCTTTGATGCGTCTGCGCCAAGGAGTGTGTCAGCATTGTCCTTGAATGCAACGAGCATAGCCTCGAATTCAGCTGTGGTTGTAGGAGCTGCAAGTCCTAAAGCATCAAGCCAGTCCTGACGAACGAAGGTATTGATACGCTGCTCAGCTGTTCTCTTGCCTTCGATTGCATATACTGTACCTGTTTCTGCATCCTTATGATAGTTCATGCCTGCTGTTCCAAGCCAGTTCCAGAGATTGGGGAAAAGGCCCTTGTACTCATCTGCAAGCCACTCTGACATATCAGCAATACCATCCATATCGGCATATGCTAAAACTGTATTATAATCATATGAGTAGCATACATCGGGAGCATCGCCTGCTGCAAGAAGGTTGTTGATCTGGTCAACCTCTGTCCAACGGTCAACTGCGATATAATTAACATCGATATTGTACTTTTCAAGAACACCCTTCTTGATATACTCTGTGTACATATTGTTTGCTGCTTCTGTTGCGCCGCCACGATCGTAAACTTCTACGTCGATGTGCTTTGTCTCAGGGAATTTACCATCTACAAGCTGGCCTCCGGTTAATTCCTTGATTTCATCTACATCCTCGATTACCTCAACGGGAATATCGGTAGGAGTAGGCTCTGCAGGTGCCTTTGTGGGAGCAGGTGTTGTTTCTGTTCCTGCTGTGTTATTATCCTTCTTTTCTTCAGCACCATTGGTTACTGCGTTCTGCTTGTCATCTGTCTGCTCTTCTGAACTTGCACAGCCGGCAAGTGAGAAAATCATGCAAAGAACCAGGACAATTGATAAAATTTTTTTCACGACTTTTCCTCCTATAGAAAATGATATATGAACGAACGGAACTCCTCCGTTTATTCCGGAAATTATTCCTTTACCGCTCCGAGAGTTACTCCATGGATGAAGTACTTCTGAAGGAAAGGATAAACAACAAGAATCGGTACCGTAGAGAACATTACTACTGCCGACTTGACCGTTTCCGATACACCGGGGCTCTTCACACCCTCAATTGATGAAAGGTCCTGCTGGCTCTTCAGGATTGTATAAAGATAATACTGAAGGGGATACAGCTCGCTTCTCTTGCTATTGATGTACATAAGTGCATCCGTATAGCCGTTCCAGCGTCCTACCGCATAGAACAGGGCAAGTGTAGCAATTACAGGCTTTGAAAGCGGTACATATATTTTCCACAAAATCTTGATATAGCTTGCTCCGTCGATTTCCGCAGATTCACGGAGCGAATCCGGAATGCCGTAGAAGAAGCTTCTCATGATAATCATGTTATATACACTCAGACAGCTGGGAATAATCAGTACAAGCGGATTATTAAGGAGATCCAGCTGCTTCATGAGCAGGTAGTTCGGAATTGTACCTGCATTGAAAAACATGGTGATTGTTATTATTACATTGATGATGCCACGTCCCCTGAGCTTTCCGAATATAAGCGGATATGCACAGATTGTTGTCATTGTAAGCGACACAAAGGTACAGATGACTGTCAGAAATATGGTCCAGAAGAAGGAGCGTACATATTTTGCCTCGCTGAATACAAGCTTGTAGGCATCAAAATTCAGACCTTTCGGAAGTATGGAAACCTCATGCTTTATCAACGCCTCACTACTGCTCAGCGATCGTGCCAGAAGGTTCAGCATCGGGATGAGGCACATGGCGGCTACTATCAGGCAGACAAAGACGAATATCCAGTCACCTGCTTTACTTTTATTTGACTTAATCATTTCAATCCTCCATCAAAGTGTTGATTCAAAAACAGAAACAGCAGCTTTACCATATTCCTCTTTCTCCGAGCTTTCTGGAAATCCAGTTGGCCATGAGAAGGAAGAATACACCGACTACAGACTGGAAAAGACCAACCGCAGTTGTAAGTGAATACTGTGACGAAAGAACACCTTTTTTGTAAACGTAGGTTGAAATAACCTCCGCTTTATTCAGTACCAGGGAGTTCTGCATTGCGAACGGTCTGTCAAAGCCGCCGCCCAGGATACCGCCCAGGTTCATGATAAGCAGTGTAACAATTGTAGGCTTGATGCCCGGTAGTGTGATATGCCACATCTTCTTGAAACGTCCGGCGCCATCAACCGAGGCCGCCTCATAAAGCTCGGGGTTGATACCGGCAATTGCTGCCAGATATACAATGGAACCCCAGCCGAAATTCTGCCATACGCCAAGAAAGATATATGTTATAACCCAAAGTGTTTCATTATTCAGGAACGGAACCGAAGTACCGCCAAACTTCTGGATAAGCATGTTTACGATACCGTCGTCTGTTGCAAACAGCTTAAGTGAAAGGCTGTAGATGATGACCCATGAAAGGAAATGGGGCATATATGCAATTGTCTGTACAGTCTTTTTGAATTTTGTAAATACAAGCTCATTAATGATAAGAGCGAAAATAATCGGAGCCGGGAAACCTATTACAAGATCCAGGAGATTCAGGACTACCGTATTCTTCAAAGCCCTTAAGAAATTGTTATCGCCAAAAGCCTGTTTGAAATAGAAGAAGACATCCGTCTCTTTCTTTTTATTCACAGCCCAGTCCATTTCCCATACACTGACACCGATTTTATACTTCTTGAATGCTGTCAGAATATATTCCATCGGACCATATCTGAATACAAAGAAATAAACAAGCGGAACAAGAAGTAACAGATACAGCTGCCAGTATTTTTTGAAGCTTGCCTTAATGGTCATTCTGGTCTGAACTACCGATGTTTTCTTTTTTTCCTTCTTTTCCTTCTTTTCCATCATAGACTCCTTTTAACCAGCGTTTTTCAACGCTCTTTTCAAAAACAGGACTAATTTTGCCGATTAATTTTTAGTATCTATTTTTGTTTCCTAACTAATGTGTGTGTATTATATAACGGGATTGATTTTTCTGCTCACCATATGTTGCGTTTGGCTTCTTATATCTTGTCAATTTGTAAGCGGTTACATAATCATTTAGCAGAATAGTGTTTGTTTTTTAACATATTGTACGAATTGTAATTGTTTACATAAATATATTTATGAATTGTAAACATTTACAAGGCGTACTTCTGTTCGTTTTGCCCTCAAGGGCGCACCAATGCTTTGTAATCGGTTACAATTCTATATTGGAGACGGACCTTTATTAAGAAAATTCTACATTGGGGACGGACCTTTATTAACAAAATTCAACAGAGGGGACAGACCTTGAAAC
>JAZQNG010000101.1:0-4371 GCA_045627205.1 Lachnospiraceae bacterium | reverse complement strand
CCAGCAGGGATATTATATTGAAAACACTCATTTTTCCTCCTAATGCAATGAGTTGCTCATGGAGTAGTTAATTAATGTTTCAAATTTAAAGAAAATTTGGAACATTAATTTCTGCGTTCTTAGCACCAATCTCTTAGTTTGAAAATGTATTTTCAAACTTTTACTCCCTATTCCACGAAAACTATTTATCTTCAGCTGTTTAATATAGCTTCAGCTGCTTCCCTCATTCTTTTAACAACGCTCTCGGGTCCGACTATTCTTGCACCGCTCCCAAGTGAAAACACCCACCCCAGGAACTGGCTGCTCACGGCAACCCTTACGTTTACTGTAAAATGTTCTTCATCAGTCTTTATCAGCATTACATCCTTGCCAAACCTATCGATTATAACATTTGCAAGGTAGTTTTCACACAGGATTTTTACACTTTCCTCCTCACCACCGAACATACCGAACATTTTTCCGGCATAGGATGCCATATCAAACTGTTTAAAAACCTCACGCCCCTCACGCTGCTCCTCAAGCAGGGCAATATTTAGCATTTTGTCCACACGGAAATGCTTTATTTTACCATCCTCAGAATCGTATACAACCGCATAGTAATTTTCATTGTCAGACATAAGCGCCCATGGGCTCACAACATAATATCCGCCATTTCTGCGAAGCTCCTGCTGTCTATTGACATTCCATGAAAAATACCTGAACTTTATCCGGCAGTTTCCCGATATGGCACTGTGAAGCGCATCAATATTGTAATATATGCTTTCGTTCATCGATTTAATCCGCTCCGAAACATACACCTGACGCTGCAGCTGTCCGGCCTCATAAACTGATGCCAGCCCCTCCAGCTTCTTTATCAGCTCACCGGATTTCTTTTTGGTAATGAATTTAGCCGACTGAACTGAATCAACCAGGAGCTTAAGCTCCGCAAGTTCAAATTCCCTTGAACCGATATAGTAATAGCAGTTTCTGTTTTTCTTTACGGAAATGATATCCAGACCGAACTCGCACAGGTTTTCAATGTCCCGGTAAATAGCCTTTCTTTCACCCTGTACACCATATGCATTCAGCCCGTCCAGAATGTCCTGTATGGTCAGCAAATGATCCTCATCAGACTTTTCCATCAGTATCTTCATCACATATAACAAGCGCTGCCTGAAGTTCAAATCCGAAGCCATGACATCCTCCCATGCTATCAAAATCAATGCCGAAAACATTTTCATTTTAGCATGAATCTTCTCATTTTTCCACTTTTTTATTTTTTTAATGCTAATTTATATTTATGGCAGTTTGAAAACCTTGTATTTACCATGCATTCGGATACCGTATACGATGATTGCATTTTCCATGTAATGGGGTATAATATGATGCAAGCGTCAAAAGCACTGACGCCCTAATCATAATATTGTCATATCATGGAGAATTATATGAAACCGAATTTTATTTCAAAGCGTATTTATAATATTTTAATCCCGGCCGTTTTTTTAATACTGCTTCTTTCCGGATGCTCTGAAGCAAAAAACGAGCCTGCAGACGATCCATACATTTTTATTCCTCCAACTGATTCAGCCGTTGAAGCGCCTGTCCCGGACATTCCCGCGGCAGAAAAAGATGTGGATACCGGTACCATCACCTTAAATGAACAGAATGAACAAAACGAACAAAATGAGCAAAATGAAACAGATATTACGCCTTCAAAAATAATTGTTCTCGACCCCGGACACGGAGGTATTTTTTCAGGTGCTGAATATGATGGCAGAATTGAAAAAAAGCTCACATTAAAAATTGCGGAATATGTTAAAGAATACCTGCTGGAAAACTACAGCGGAATTGAAGTATATCTTACCCGCGAAGCCGATATCGAGCTTGATACCGACCTGGTTACCGAGCTGGAAAACCGGGCGGTTTTTGCAAAGGAACACAATGCAGACATTTTTGTCAGCCTTCATCTGAACGCATCGAATGCACACGATACATCCGGCTGTACAGTCTACTATTCCCTTCGTGAAAATGTATCCGACAGTGGCAAAGAACTGGCAGCTTCCATAAAGGACAGCCTCGTATCGCTCGGAATCAAGGACCGTGGAATTCAGACACGTGCAAGCAACGATACGTTTGATGAAGATGGGAAGCCCTATGATTACTATGCCGTTATCCGACATAACGCAAACCGGGACATTCCCGCTGTCATAGTTGAACACTGCTTTATTGATAGCAGTACCGATATAGCATTTATAGCTGATGATAATGCTCTGAAAAGGCTTGCAAAAGCAGATGCCGAAGGCATCATGAACTATATGAATTGACACCAAGAACCCCGTCCCCCTAGTGTCAATTTCATTTCTTCTTGTAGGATTTCGAATATACTACCACCTGGACTGCAAGGCAGACAGCTATTCCAAGCAATACATAAAGCAGCATACTGCCCATCTCCAGTGTACTTCCAAACAGCTTTGCCTTAAATGAGAAGGCATCCCGCATAGCTTTGGTAAACGCACCCCCGTCCACACCGTTCAGCGAAGCATCCATGTGGTCCAAAATGCCGTTCATCAGTGCATTTCTAAGAAGCATGGTGACATGACTGGCAGGAAAAAGGTTACATACAGTCTGAACGCTGTCCGAAAACTGTGAAATCGGAACATATGCACCGATTACAAAGCCGGAAGCCGCTGAAAGAATTCCAAAGAAGGCCCCGCTTGCACGTGATGATTTAAAAAACAGTATGATAATCATAAACACAGCCGTAGCTGAAACTGACCCGAGTGCAACCACACCATAGGCGGCAATTATTCCCGACGCATCTAAATAAAGACTTCCCGACAGGCTAAGGACCAGTAGTCCGATTGACAGGATTATCATATTCAGAATGATGGATGACAATGCTGCGGAAGTAAAATATGCCAGCACAATCTGTCCCCTTTTAATCGGCGTTGCAAGGACATCATAGTCCACCCTGTTTTCCCGGTCCTTTACAAGCGTTGTAAGGCAATTGTAAGGAACCGTAATCATTGCGGAGCCAAGTATACCCGTCAGCAGAACAAGATTTGCAAACATATCGATTTCATCAGCAGTAATAAAAAGACTTAAGCCCTCATTACTGCTCAGTATACCGTTCATCGAATCGACAAAGCTGCTCTTCAGAAACAGCAGATATAACACAAGAACAATAATCGATGTAAGAAGTGAAAAAACAACCGACTGCTTATCCTTAAAGAATAAAAGCAGATTTCTTCCTGTCAAGCCTAAAAATCCCTTCATGCCTGTTCACCCATTTTCCTTCCTGTCAGATTTAAAAACACATCATCCATGGTGCCCTTTATTACCTCATAATCATTGATTTTCTCACGGTTTTCATAGAGAAATTCCGTGATTGAAAAGGTCCCGCCGTCCGGCTTTGGAAGCTGTATGGTATAATGATCAGCCTCGTAGCCGTATGTCATATTTCCAATTATTTTCTCATTTTCCGCATTACATGGACAGTACCAGATCAGCCTGTTATTCGTATATTTATTTTTCAAACCTGTAGGGGTGTCATCTGCCACAACCCTTCCCTTATCCAGAATCACAACCCTGTCGGCATCCCTTACCTCCTCCATGTAATGGGTTGTAAGGAAAATAGTCATATTTTTTTCTTTTCTGAGATATTCGATATAATCCCACACAATCTTTCTTGACATCGGGTCGAGGCCCGTTGTGGGCTCATCCAGGAAAAGAATCCTCGGGTCATGCAGAAGTGCCCTGATGATATCAACCCTCCTCCTCTGTCCTCCGGACAGCCTGTCATATCTCCTGTTCCAGATTTCCTTCAGTTCAAAACGCTCCATGAACGGTTCCAGCTTCTTCGCAATTTCCTCCCTCCGAAGTCCGTAGTACGTGCCTCTCGTATAGAGGTTTTCCCTGACCGTAAGTGCCCCGTCCAGCACAGAATTCTGAAAAACAATGCCTATAGTTTTGCGGATGGCGTCATCATCCTTCCCCAGTGTATAGTCAAACACCTTAACCTCTCCCGAGGTTTTCTCAAGAATGGTACACAGCGTATTGATGGTAGTGGATTTTCCGGCACCGTTTTCTCCAAGCAATGCGAAAAAATCTCCCTCCTTAACCTCAAAGGAGATATTGTCCACTGCCGTATGCTCTTTGTATTTTTTCGTGAAATCCTTAACTGTAATAGCGTTCATCTCTTTCTGCCTCCTGCTTACTTTCTTCAGAATTCTATTTTATTTCCAGGCTTTTTTGTCGATGTCTATATCATAACACATTAAAAAATTCAAACAATATTTACATTTTGCAAAACAACTATAAAGGGACGGGGTCCCCAAGGTGTCATTTTTACTCCTAATGCAACGAATGTAATGAGTTGCTCATGGTGTAGTT
>JAZQNG010000100.1:0-7537 GCA_045627205.1 Lachnospiraceae bacterium | reverse complement strand
GATTTTTGAACCGGCAACCCCGTCCCCCTATGGTCATTTTTTTACAAAACTTTATTCATTACATCACAGAAATCAAATGTTGCAAAATAGTCCTTCGCAGTTTCGGCACGTCTTATCATCTGAACACTGCCGTCCTCCTTTAAAAGAAGCTCTGCAGAACGAAGCATTCCGTTGTAGTTGTAGCCCATTGAAAAGCCGTGGGCACCGGTATCATGAATGCAGATATAATCGCCCATATCTATCTTAGGAAGCTCCCTGTCTATGGCAAACTTATCATTATTCTCACAAAGATTTCCTACAACATCATACTTATGGTCGCAGGGCAGATTTTCCTTTCCAAGTACAGTCAGATGATGGTAGGCACCATACATTGCCGGTCTCATAAGGTTTGCCGCACAGGCATCAACACCGATGTACTCCTTGTAAATATGCTTTTCATGAATTGCCTTTGTAATCAGATGTCCGTAGGGAGCAAGCATATATCTTCCAAGCTCTGTGAAGATTGAAACCTCCATACCGGCAGGTACGATTACCTCCTCATAGGCCCTTCTTACACCCTCACCTATTTTTGCAATATCACAGGGCTCCACATCAGGACGGTAGGGAATTCCTACGCCGCCCGAAAGATTGATGTACTTAATGTCAGCTCCTGTTTCCTCATGCAGTTCAACTGCAAGCCTGAACAGATCCTTTGCCAGCATAGGATAATAATCATTTGATACTGCGCCGCTGCAAAGGAATGCATGTATTCCGAAATTCTTTGCACCAAGCTTCATAAGCTTTCTGTATGCCTCAGCCATCTGCTCCTTTGACATACCGTATTTTGCATCGCCCGGATTGTCCATTATTCCGTTTGTGACGTTGTAAACACCGCCGGGATTGTACCTGCAGAATATTGTTTCGGGAACTCCGCACTCATCATTCAGGAAATCAACCAGAGTCAGATCGTCCAGATTTATGTAGCCTCCAAGTGAACGGCACTTTGTAAATTCTCCCGCAGGAGTCTCGTTTGAGGAAAACATGATGTCACCCTCGCCAAGTCCGCAGGCCTCTGCCATAAGAAGCTCCTGCATAGACGCACAGTCAACGCCGCAGCCCTCCTCCTTCAGCACATTGATGATGAAGGGATTCGGAGTTGCCTTTACCGCAAAAAACTCCTTGTAGCCCTTATTCCACGCAAACGCAGCCTTCAGGCGGCGTGCATTCTCCCTGATTCCCTTTTCATCGTAAATATGAAACGGGGTGGGATATTTTTTTACAATTTCCTCTATCTGTTCTTTTGTTACAAAAGGTGTTTTCATATTCTATATTTCTCCTGAATTAAAATAAATAAGTGTCCTGATTAATCCTGTTTTTTGTCTTCAGCCTCCGTCTTTCCCTTCAGATTCAGGTCTTCCTTGATTTTAGTTGTGGAAATTCCCTCCGTTCTCGGAAGATAAACAACCTCACAATAGTCCTTCAGGAAATCAAACTTGCCTGTCCAGTCATCGCCCATTACAAATACATCGACATTGTTGTCCACAACATCCTTTATCTTCTGCTCCCAGGTATACTCCGGAAGTACCTCATCAACATACTTAATGGCCTCCAGGATTTTTTTTCTGTCCTCAAAGCTATAGTACGCCTTCTTCCCCTTTATGGCATTAAACTCATCTGATGAAACAACAACAATCAGATAATCACCAAGCTCCCTTGCCCTTCTCAGCAAATTGATATGACCTACATGAAGCAGATCGTAGGTTCCGTAAGTAATGACTTTTCTCATAAAAATTGTCCTTTTTTATATTATTTTTCATGTTTTTTGAAACAAATATCCGATTTAATTCACCGGTTATGCCATTTAAAAAGACGGATATCGGCTATACTCTACCACATTGGCAATTTGATTGCAAGATAAAGATTTTACGTCAAACCTGCCGCTATGAATAATTATATTCACTACTGCCTGCTGTCAGCTTGCAAAAAAAGCAGAAATGCAATATAGTGAATCTGGTGTCAGCTGACAGTTCTTTCTGCCGACACCACTATAGAATTTTAAAGCGAGGCCGCCGATGAAAAAACAATCCCAACAGACATCCACTCCAAACCCCCGTTTTGAGCAGACACGGGACCGTATAATTGCCGCACAGACGGCACAGAATGGAATCGGCACGCTTGCTGAAAAAACAATACATGCGGTTTTAAAAAGCTACTATGCGGTTTTCCCGGAATTTGAAGAAAAAAAATGCGCCGGTTTTGTAGCCGATATCTGTAACGGATTTGAAATAAAGGAAATCCAGACAAGGCAGTTCTACAAGTGTAGACGAAAGCTTGATGCCTTCCTCCCCGAATATGATGTGACAATGGTTTACCCCATCCCGGCCATCAAGTGGCTCAGATGGATTGACCCTGAATCGGGTGAGATTACCAAGGCAAAAAAATCACCGAAGCACGGTACTCCCTATGCCATTTTTATTGAGCTGTACGGCATAAAGGACTACCTTAAAAATCCAAACCTTCATTTTCTTATCACCATGCTCGAGGTCGAGGAATATAAATTTCTCGACGGCTACGGGCCACAACGAAAAATAAGGGCACACCGCAGTGACGGTATGCCCCTTCGCATTATCGAAGAAATATCGTTGCAGGAGCCGAGGGATTTCCTTATGTTCCTTCCTGCAGGGCTCCCTGATGTATTTACCTCAGGGGATCTTTCCCTTATTGCAAAAATTCCCCTTTCCCTTGCACAGACAACCCTCAATATTTTATACTATCTTGAGCTGGTTGACCGGGTAGGTAAAAAGGGAAATTCATTTCTTTATGAGGTTATTGAATTATAATGCTCCATCCTTTGTTTCATCTTTTGTATTTATAATTTTATACCACCGAAATCTCTCCTGCCCTCTTCAGTGCAAGCTTTGTGATTATCGGTCCCGTCAGCTCATATATTACCGTTCCGCAAAGAATGATTGTACGGATTCGCGGACCATATTCGGGAACAACGGACATTGCTGTTGTTGCAAGACCTATTGCTACACCGGCCTGCGGAATAAGGGTAAAGCCGAGGTATTTCTGTACCTTCTTATCTGCATTTGATATTTTGGCTCCGGCAAAGGCTCCGAGCATTTTGCCCATAACCCTGCACAAAATATATATTATCCCTATAAGACCTACCTCAGGGATGATTGAAACATCAAGCTCTGCACCGGAAATAAAGAAGAACAGCATAAATATGGGTGGCGTCATCCTGTCAGTCTGTTCAAATATTATATCTGCGACTGACGATGTATTTGCAAGTGTTGCACCAAGCGCCATACATGCAAGCAGTGATGAAAGTCCGAGCATATCACCAAGTCCGATGCAGACAAATACCATGGCATATGTGACAGCCAGCCTGTTTCCGCGTCCCGTGAACCACCTTACCGCAAATCTGAAAACAATACCGAAAATCAGACCAAGTGCAAGCGCCCCGACAATCTCAAGCAGCGGAGAAACGATTGTCATTGCTATATTCTCGCCGCCGCCATTCTCTATTGTTTTGGCGATTGCAACCGAAATACCGAAGCACATAAGTGCAGTTGCATCATCCAGGGCAACTACAGGAAGAAGTGTCTCCGTTACAGGTCCCTTAGCCTTGTACTGCTTTACCACCATCAGTGTAGCTGCCGGCGCGGTAGCTGCTGCAATTGCACCCAGGCACAGTGAAAACGGAATGTCATTTCCTGTGATGATCAGAGCGACATCAACCACAAGAACTGCTCCGACCGATTCCAGTATGGCGATGATGATAGGCGCCTTTCCGACCTTCTTTAAATAGCTGAACCTGAATTCTGCACCGATTGAAAAAGCGATAAACCCAAGGGCGACCTCGGGAATGATGCTTAAGCACTCTACCGTACCCTCCGGTATCAGATTCAGACAATAAGGTCCCACAATCAGACCTATTACCAGATAGCCTGTCACATTCGGCATCTTTACCAGTTTCATCAGCTTACTTGACAAAAGCGAAAGCGAAAGCGCGATTGCAAGATAAACAAACATATGGATATTCATTTTCTTTCTTCTTTCAGTTTATTTGTAAATCCCCAATATTCCCCTGTACAATTACTTGCCAAGACCTTCAACATATGTGATGGGAAGCACAAACATGATTCCCGTGTTCGGCTCCTTCAGATTTACCATTTTCTTGACTGTTTCACGTGCTTCAACAACCTGCTCATCACGGATGACAAACATGGCCACCTGACAGGTTTCACGCTCCTCGTCCTTCATTATTTTCCGGAGTGTGGCAAACATGGGAACCTCCTCCATGTTCATCAGCTCCTCACCCATTCCTTTTCCTGTGAGAATTGTGCCGCCCTTTACGCCGTCCTCGGCAAGCTGCTTTAAAATTTCATCCATCAGCTTCTCATTTTTCAGAATAACCACCAACAGCTGCATATTTTATCCTCCGGTTTAATGTATTTGCAAAGCAACACGCTTTTACAAGCTACAGATTATAAACCTATATTTTAAAATATTCAACAGCTTTTTAAAGACTTATGGCTGTTTCAATCTACTATTATTACTTTTTAATCAGCTTTAGGCTAATTTTTATCGCATGCCCCATCATTTTATCTTGCTTTTTTCCTTTCCAAACTGTAAAATTAATTATGTATAGGCTTTTACATTTCTACATTATCATACAGTTTAAGCCTTTCATCAGCCGGGTATAATTATATTAATCCGCCGGCTTTACTATTGGGGTGCGGGTCTGAAAATATTTGTATAACCACACTCATAACAGGGAGGACGAAAATGGAAGAAACATCATACGAGGGCATTCCCTCAATGGACGAATTCAAGTCTGAGCTTGAGCATTCATTTAAGAAAATCAGTGAAGGTGACATGGTACGCGGCACGGTTTGCGGAGTTTCCGATACCGAGGTAACCGTAGATTTAAATTCCTACGCAGAGGGAATCATCAGGCTCGAGGAGCTGAGCAACGACCCGCGCTTCTCAATCAAGGCAGATATTCATGTCGGCGACATTGTAGACTGCACGGTACTTCGCGAAACAAAGGACGGTTCCTTCCTGCTTTCCATGAAGGCAGCCGAAAACACACTTTCCTGGGACAAGCTTGAGGCCGCAAAGGAAAACCGCACAATCGTCAGGGTTAAGGTTGCCGAGGCTGTCAATGCAGGTGTTACCACTTATATATACGGAATCAGGGCATTCATTCCCGCTTCACAGCTTTCACTCACCTATACTGAGGATACCTCGGTATTTGCAAACAGGGAGCTCGAATGTATTGTAACAGAGGTCAACCGTGACAAGGAAAAGGTCATTCTCTCCGCGAAGGAGGTTCTCCGCGAGAATGCTGAAAAGGACCGCAGATCAAGGATTTCAAGGCTTCAGACAGGTCTTGTTACAGAAGGAAAGGTCGAAAAGCTGATGCCCTTTGGAGCATTCGTAAACATTGGCGAGGATCTTTCAGGTCTTGTTCATATTTCACAGATCTGCAATAAGAGGATTAAATCTCCTGCCGAGGTTCTTAAGGTAGGCGATACCGTTACCGTTAAAGTAATGAAAATCGAGGATGGTAAAATTTCCCTTTCAATGACTGCAGTCGAGGAAAAGGAAGAGGTTCTTGAGGATGTGGTTGAATCCGTTTCCGAGGAATATAGCGATGGAGATTCACCTGCCACCGGACTTGGCGCATTACTTGCAAATCTCAAGCTTTAATTTTATGATTTTTGCTGCATTGCAATACCGCCAAATACCATATTCCGGCATTGTTCCGCAGTAAGGAGGTTATATTGAAATATACCGTTTTAAGCCGGGAGCTCGGTCTTCAGGGCCGTGGTCTTACCGAGCTGATTGAGGCAGGCCTTTTCCCCTCGGATTTTCAGCTTACCGCAGAAATATCCGATGAGGCCGCACTTCTGATACGCCGATACTGCCTGCTCCGCAAATTAAGCTTTTCCGTTCAGGATATATGTGATGTTAATTCAAGGACTGTCGGTTTTGTTGAAGCCTTGTCTTCTCATGTCGCAGATATTCTGAAGGATAAGGACAATATCAGTCAGGCAGCAATTGTACTCCAGAACATTAAAAGGGAAAACGAGGACTTTTTCAGCTTCGACCCCTGTCCCTATCTCGACCATATCCGCGAGTTAGAGCACAATGGAGGTATTTTCTACGATGTAAATACCTCACTGCTTCCCCGGGAGGGATACACAAATTCATATGGCTATGGAAAGCCGAAGGCACAAAATTCCTGGTATGTACAGGGTTCCGATGACCCGAATGCTTATAGACAGGACAGAAATTTCGGTCCTAACGGCACTCTGAATCCCGGTCCCAATGGCATCAATACAGGCAATTCAGGAGGTACTGCCGGCAATTCAGAGTCTGCTTCCGGCTATGGGCAGCGTCCGGGGTATCCCTACGGGAATCCGTATTATCGTACCGAGGCAGAAAAACCGGATCCGCCCGGAACCTGTCCGCGCCCCTTCAGGCGTTACATTGCAAGACTTCTGGACAGTACCATTACCGGATTGATTGTATATATCATCTGCTGCTGCTTTTTAAGAATCGACCTGGCCGGTTCAGCATTAATTACACTTATTACACTGGGACTGGATGTGCTTGAGCTTGCCATCGAGCCGATATTAATATCGCTTTTCTGTACCACCCCCGGCAAATGGCTGATGGGTATCCGAATTACCAAGCCTGACACAGGCGATAAGCTGACAATAGGCGAAAGCTACAGCCGTGCAATCAAGCTTGCATGGTACGGAGTCGGCTGCTTTATTCCCATCTTCAGCTGGATACGTCAGTTTATGTGCTTCAAGGCATGTAAGGCAAAAATCCGGATGCCGTGGGACGAGGGCTGCGAAATGAAAATGAGCAGCACGGCCGGCTGGAGGATAGCTGTTACCATCATCTGCATCGTCCTGTTTACCGCAACGGAAAGCGTTATATCATATCAGCCGCTTATTCCTTCAAACCGCGGCAGACTGACAACCGAAGACTTTTATGAAAACTGTGCGGAGGTCATGAAGCAGATTAAATTTACCGAAGATATGCCGGATTTCATTTTTAAGATAAACGGTGGATACATCACCTCCGTTCAGCTGAAATATTCAGAAAATGACGGCTCCGACGTAAATCCTGCCGAGGAAATGTACATCGCATACATGGCCTTTGCCGCAAGCAGCGAGCAAAACAACTGTCTGAAGATGGCGTTCGATTTAGGGCCTTCGCTGATTAATAACTATGGGTCGAGCTTCAAATATTCATACTGCGGAATACAGGTTACCAACGAAATCGAAGGCGAGGAAAAAACAAGTGCCGAACAGGCTCTTCTTTCTGCACTGATGAACTCCATGCAGTACGCCACCGGCGGGCAGACCACAATGCAGACCGGAATAGCTCACTACAACCAGACGTTTACATTGGGGACGGACCTTTTTTAACAAAATTCTGCGTTGGGGACGGACCTTTTTTAAGAAAATTCAACAAAGGGGACAGACCTTGAAAAATTGTTTTCAAGGTCTGTCCCCTTTGTTGAATT
>JAZQNG010000099.1:0-32988 GCA_045627205.1 Lachnospiraceae bacterium | reverse complement strand
GCACCGTCAGGGAATCGTTAGAAGCTGCTTCAGACCTTAACATAACGGACATTCATCTGTACGGAATTTACACCCTTATAGCTGTTTATCTTCGGTACATAGGCTACGGTAATCCGGAGGCTGTTTGTTGCGCCTGCAAAGGCTGCATCCACCTCCGCTTTACCGTATTTTTCTTCAAACCGCAATAGCAGTTCATTTATATCTTTAAAATATGGTATCAGATAACGGCAGCCAAAGCTGTTCATTACATCCATCCTCAGATACGCTCCATCCTTACCCATATTGGATAATCTCAAAATCTGTAAATTCTTTTCTCCGAACAGCACCGGAGCGTTCCCGGTACCAAACGGAGCAAAAAGCTCTATCTCATTAACCTCACGCTCGCCAAACATATTAAATCCGGCTGCAGCGTCCAGGACAATTTTCTCACTCATATCCGCTTCGGTGAGCATGCATCGTTCATTCAGTTTCTCCCGTAAAAGCGGAACATTTTCAGTCGGAAGACTTATACCTGCAGCCATCGGATGGCCGCCGAACTTAGTAAAAAGTTCGGAGCAGGACTTTAACTCCTCAAACATATTATATTCAGGAATCGAACGGCCTGAGCCCTTCATACCTTCATTAGCATTCGTCAGTACAATCGTCGGGCGGCAGTACCTTTCACGTATCCTGCCTGCTATGATTCCGGCAAGACTTTCGTGACATTCGGGAAGCTCAACAATAAGTACCCTGTCACTTAAAAGGCTGTTTTCAACAATATCATAAGCCTTTTGCGCGTACTCTGCAGTCATAGCCTTCCGTTCATCATTCAGTGAGCGGCAGATTTCCGCATATCTGTATGCTTCATCAGGAGTACCGCATTTAAGAAGATTCAGCGATTTAGCTGCAAGGTCCAGTCTGCCCGTAGCATTAAAGCATGGGCCGACCTGGAAGCCAATAGTATAGTCACTTACGACCCTGCCTTTTATATCACAGATAAAAAGAAGAGCCAGCAATCCGATGTTCACACGCCCTGCTTCCGTTTCGGAAGAAAGCAGTTTATTCCCTGACAGATTAATGAAGGCCGTATTATCAGGAACATTCCTGATATACTCCATATAAACCTCATTAAGTTTTTTAATACCCAATTTAGCTATTACCCGGTTTTCGTCTGTCAACGGAACAACATCGCAGATTGTGGCTATTGCCATAAACTCAATATATTCCACACTGCGTCCCGCTTTATATCCTCTGCATCTGTTCAGCAGCTCCTCTGCAAGCTTAGCGGCAACAACGGCACCGCAAATATTCCTGCAGGGATAGGTTTCCTCAGGCTGCTTCGGATCGACTATAACATCCGCATCCGGCAAAACATCCGGAAGCTCATGATGGTCTGTCACCACCAGTGTTATTCCTCTCTTACCGGCTTCAGCCGCAGCAGCAGTCGCAGCAATACCATTATCACAGGTAATGATGGTATCAACCCCATCATTACCCGCAACACTGATCATTTCACTGTTAATTCCATAGCCGTCCTTCACCCTGTCCGGAATATAAAAATCAACATCCGCGCCAAGTCGTGCCAATGCATCCGTCAGGATATAGGTGGCCATAATACCGTCCGCATCATAATCTCCTATGACACGGAGCTTTACACCTGCCTCAAGCTTTTTACAGATTATGTCAGCAGCCTTTGACAGATTGTACATCTGCTTCGGAGAATAAAGCAGACTTTCATCGGGATACAGATAATCCCTTACAGCCTTTTCTCCGACAATATCACGGTTTACAAGCAATCTTGCCGCCACACTGCTAAGACCAAAGCGATCCATTATGCCGGCAAAATCACCGGATTTATTGCAAACCGTCCAATTCTGCATATGTATTATTCCTTAATCTTCTTAAGTTTTCTCTGTAATGTATACCAGATTCCGCTTGCCAGGCAAACTGATGAGAAGGTACCTGCAAGAATACCTGCGATAAGCGGAATTGCAAATTCCTTAACCGAGGTATCGCCAAGAATCGCGAGCAGAAGTACAGTAACAAGAGTTGTACCTGAAGTATAGATACTTCTTGACATTGTCTGGGTAACACTCTTGTTTACAAGCTCTGCAACTGTTTCCTTATCACGCTTATCCTTCATGTTCTCACGGATTCTGTCGAAGATAACGATTGTAGCATTAATTGAATAACCTACAATCGTAAGCATACATGCAATAAATGTATTGCCTACTGAAATAAAGCTTCTGCCGATAGCATATACCGTAAGCACGATAAGTACGTCGTGAATAAGTGCAGAAACGGAAGCAGCGGCAAAGTTGATGTTCTTAAATCTGAACCAGATATAAATGAGCATGCAGATTGAAGCAACGATAACAGCAACAAGTGCATCCTTCTTCATCTCACCGCTTACAGTAGCACCTACAGATTCCGTAGTAATACGTTCCTCTGCAATACTGTAATCAGCCTTCAGCATATCTGCTATTTCAGCACGCTTTTCTGTTGAAAGCTCGCTTGTTCTGATTGTAACCATCGCTGATGACTCAACAGTGGAAATAATAGGAGTTTCGCCGACAATTCCGCTGACCTTGCCTTCGAGCTGTGTACGGATATCTGAAGGAAGCTCACCATCAAATTCAACCGTGGTAGCTGTACCGCCTGAGAAATCAAGACCATAGTTGAAGGGCTCGCCTGTTGAAGCGCAGTTAACAACTACAGCAATGATACCTGCAAGAATAACGGCACCGGCAATGATAGAAAACTTGCCGAAGTTCTTCATAAAACCAAAGCTCTTCTCAACAGGCTTCTTTTCGCCGAAGCACTTAACGCTGTCAAGGCCGAGATTTACAAAAGCATTAAGTATGAATTTTGTAACAAACAATGCGGTAAGCATTGAAAGAATGATACCGATTGCAAGTGTCTGTGCGAAGCCCTTTACAGTACCCGAACCGAGGAAGTAAAGAACGATTGCCGCAATAATGGTTGTAACATTACCGTCGATGATAGCCGATAAAGCCTTGCTGAAGCCAAGCTTGATACTTGAACGAACTGTCTTGCCCGAGCCGAGCTCCTCCTGGATACGCGTGAAAATAATGACATTCGCATCAACCGCCATACCGATTGAAAGAATGATACCCGCAATACCGGGAAGGGTAAGGGTAACATCAAACATATTAAGACAGATAACCATAAGAGCTGTATAGAATAACAGGGCCAAAGCTGAAGAAAGACCGGGTACTCTGTACTTAATAATCATGAACAGGAAAATGATAATAAGTCCGATCAGTCCGGCAATAAGGCTGCTCTTAAGAGCATCTGCACCGAGCTGTGCGCCTTCTACATAATATCTTAAAACAGAAAGTTCGAGGGGAAGTGCACCAATTCTGATTGTGGTAGCAAGTCTGTCGCACTCGTCATAAGTAAATGAACCGGAAATCTGAGCCTCGCCCTGATCGATGACAGAACTTACACCGGGGCAGCTTACAACCTCATCATCATATACAATGGCGATACAGTTACGGAAATCAAGACTTGAACCGCTATACTGATAAGCATATGTTGTTGCCTCTGTAAATTTCTTTGTACCCTCTGCCTTGAAGAACAGCTGAACAATGTTCTGCTTTGTTCCGATCTGGTCCTGATACATATTGGGCTGTGCATCTGATATATCTGCACCGTCGATTACAACATCACCGTCTGCAATGATTTCAGCCATAGGTCTTGCAAGACTGTAAACAATATCTCCCGTTTCAGGGTCAACTCCGCTCTGTATAACGTTCTGGACACCTGAAGGTCCCTGTGCGTAGATAAAGTAAATATTACCTGCAGCACCAAGTGTTTCAAGAACAGCATCTGCATCGTCTACATCGGGGATGGCAACAGTAATTCTTCTTTCACCCTCCTTGTAAACCTCTGCCTCTGTACTGATTTTTTCAGCACGATGCTGCATTTTAGACTGTGTGTCTGACATTTCCGAGTCTGTAGGGTCTTCCTTTACTGTCTCGTAGGTGATACTTACACCGCCTGCGAGATCAAGGCCAAGCCTTACATCCTCTGCACTACCGATTTTGTTTTCACCAATGCCGCAGATAGCGACAAAAGCAATTGCTGCTATTACAAGAAATGATACAAGCAGCTGAGCTAATCCTTTTCCTTTCATTGTCTCCATGTCCTTTTACTATTTTTTGTTCTATAGAATGCCCATAGATACTTTATATTAGCATATTAACATTTCACTATCAAGAAAAATTTTTCGACTCCCGTTAAAAAATTCAATTAATCCTTCAGCCAATAAGCCATATCATTCCGGTTCAGCATGATAGGTCTTAATTGCGATATTTTTGCTGTATGAATCATACTGAATTGCAATTCTTCCGGCTTCATATGTTTTAAGCACCTGCGTTCCCACATATTCAAGCCTTTCAAGCGTTTCAGGTGCAGGATGGCCGTAGGTATTGTTTTTGCTGCAGGAAATCACTGACAGCTGCGGCTTTATACTATTCAGCATATATTCTGAGGAGGAATACCTTGAGCCATGGTGAGGTACCTGCAAAACATTTACCCCGGCATTTAGCTTCCCCTCATTGATATTTTCCACATATATCTGCTCTGCCTCAAAGCCGGAATCTCCTGTTATAAGCATTGAAAAATCATCATAGATCAGCTCTGTCACAAGCGAACCCTCATTATCATCCGTAAAAATATATTTTTCACCCGGTGAGAGAATGTAAAACAGACCATCTATATTGTCCCCTGACGACACATGTTCAATATTAATGTTTTCTTCGGAAAGGAATGAGGCAAATGAGTCCGTCCCATCGATATTCGAAGCAAAAATAACTTTTTTACAGACTACATTACCTTCCTTTATCAGCTGTCTGATACCGTTTACATGGTCGCTGTCAGTATGCGTTACAATACAGGCATCAAGCTCATCTATTCCCTGATACATCAGATACGGACTGATGACATATTTCCCGATATCCGTACTGCTTGTGCTTCCACCGTCTATTAAATAGCGTCTTTTCCCATTTTCCACATAAATGCACTGTCCCTGTCCGACATCAAGAAAAGCTGCATACATTTCACGGTCGCCACGTCGCTTTAACAATAAAGCAGACATTGCCAATACCATAAATGAAACAATCGCAAAAATCCTTTTTTTCTGCCTCTCCTTGACTTTTCCGGTAGCACCGGCAAGCGTAAGACTCCATAACGGGCGTCTGCAGACCGCATAATAGACTACAGCAAAATAGATAAAATAATATATTATTACCTTAAGTATGTCGGGGCAGCCTGTTACAACGTTCCCCGCAGGAAGTTTTAGAAGCAGTCCGGAGGCCTTCTCATATATTTTAAGGATATAATATGCCGGTCCTCCGCACAGTCTTCCGATATTCATAATAAGCATACTTCCATTTCCTACAAAAAACATACCGAAAAGTCCGGAAACCAGTCCCGAAAGAATAAGGAAGCTCATAAGAGGAAGCAAAACAAGATTTGCAATAATGCTGTAGGGCGAAAAGCTGTAATAGGTGCGTAAAATAACCGGTAATACGGCAAGCTGTGCAGACAGTCCGGGAGCTATATATCTTAACAGGGGATTTTTAATCTCTGCCTCACGAAGAATCTCATTTCCGGCAAATATTCCAAATACCGCGAAAAAAGACATCTGAAAGCCTGCATCAAATATATAGCGTGGTTCCTTAAACAGAATTATCACCACTGCCAGTGCAGCAGCACTTTGTCCATCGTAGGGCTTTCCCGCAATTTTAGCTGCAAGCATGCAGAAAAGCATGATAAATGCGCGTTCTGTTGATATGGAAAAGCCCGTAAGTATCCCATATAGAAAAATAATAATAAGTGAGGAAAAAACAGAAAGCCTGAGACTATGCGATAATCTCATCATCAGCCTGAATATACACATACCCAGAAGTGTGATATGAAGTCCTGAAATCGATAATATATGGGCTATTCCAACTTTAGAATAGAGCTCCCTTATATCAGCATCAAGATTTCCCTTATCTCCCGTAAGCATTGCGTCAAGAATGCCTGCCTCCTGTTCAGGAAACATTGCTTCAATACCCATGCGGAAGGATACTGCTAAATCATAAAGCCATTTTCTGACCGTCAATACAATACCCTCTCCGACAGCTGTTGTATTAATGCTGTCCGCATAAATGAATCCCTCAATACCCTTAAGCTTATTTGCCGTAAGAGAATCATACTGCCCCTCATTAGAAGCCCTTTTGCAGGGTGAGAATTTACCTGATACCTTCACCGTATCTCCAAAACCCGAGCTGCAGCTGTCACAATATACCTTAATTCCTTCAGCATAATAGGGTACAGCTTTATTGTTTTTAAAATATATTATGGGATTTTCCAAAACAATCTGATATTGTTCATCTGAAATAGAAATGTCGGAAATAGTACCGGTTGCAGATATACCGGCAATACTCTCTCCAAAAAGCTCTGATAAAGAGCCTTCGCTGCTCACGCTCTCCATTCTGAAAAAGCCAAGCATCGAAAACAAAGACATTGTAAAGATAATTAAAGACCTTCGTCTTTTAACCTTATCCGTACATAATAAAAGCCCTGCCACAGTAAATAAACCGAGAAGCAGGAAAAAACATCCCCGTCCGTACTCGTGCATGAGAATTCCAAACACAAGACTTAAGCCTGCCAAAAGGCCCGGGCGAAGAAACTGATGGTCAATCAGCTTCAGTCACCATCACCCGCCTTTTCACTATAAATCAATTCAGGACGAAGTGTAAGATACTCGGTAAATGTAATATTTCCTATGCTTCTCCGGTCATCTCCGTTTATCGAAATACGCACCCTGGTAATACCCGGGATTTCACAAAGTGAATTTACAACAGAATAAACAGCCACATCAGCACTTACATTTTCAAGCTTTTCAACAAATTCACGCGAAAAATCAACATAGCAGACACCACCGCTGCTATGAACACGGTTTACTGCTGTTTCAGGATTTACAACAGGGTACATACCCGACTGCCTGTCAGACGGTCCCGCAATAAGCTGTTCAAGAACAAGCTGCTCCATCGTTTTTGAACCATCGGTTTCAACCATCATATCCGAATCCTGAAGCAGCTCTCCCCTGCGGTCGGTAAAATATATATTCAATCTGACTTTTTGGACAAAATCCGTATAAATAGCTGTTTTATCAACAAAATCATCCACTGTCATCATTCCGAGCGGAACACCGTTTATCTGAATAGGCTGACCGCCGACATAGAATTCGATATAGGTGTACCGTTCAAGCTGACATAATGTTTTAACAACCGCTGCACGGCAGATTATTTCCTGAAGACTGTCCATATTATAATATTCCGGACTGAAGTATATAATAAGCTGTCCATCCTGGCCTATATCGTAAAATTCAATTCTTACCTCTGACGGCTTTGCTTTTTTATATGCAGTTGTTTCAGGCGATTTATCAAGCATATTTATAAGCTCGACAAGACGCTGTTCATCCGATTCTGATATAAAGCTGTAAACCTCATGAAATATTCCCGAATTGGCCGTATCAGTACAATATATATATGCAGAACCGCTCTCCGGCAGTATCTCATCAGAGTCTGTATTCATAAGGCCTCCCGTACTGTCAGAACAGCCGCAGAGGCACGCAAATAAAAGCACGGTCAAAATCGTGGTTAATAAAATATTTTTTAATATTTCCCTGCTGTTATTCACGTCATTTATCTCCTCTATTTATTCCTGCGAGTAACTCATCGGAAGCTTCACCTCGAAGGTAGTTCCCTCGCCCTCTACACTGTTTACATGAATTGTTCCATGATGCATCAGAACAACACTCTTGGTAATGCTCAGACCAAGCCCTGTTCCGCCGGTTTGACGTGCACGCATTTTATCAACACGGTAAAATCTGTCAAATATCTGGTCCAGTGAATCCTCGGGAATACCTATACCATTATCCGAAACGGAAACAGTAAAGAACTTATGGTCACAGTCAAGCACAACCTTTACTATACCGCCCTGCTTGTTATATTTAATACCGTTTTCAATCAGGTTGGTCATTGCCAGTGCAAGCTTGACCTCATCCACCTGCGCAAGAACCTTCCTGTAGCTTTCAAGAATCAGCTCAACATCATTCTGCTTTGCAATAGGTTTAAGTCTTTTCAATATTATCTCCAGCATTTCATTGATGGAAACGTCAGCAATATGCATGTCGCCCTTTTTACGGTCAAGCTTAACAAGTGCAAGAAGGTCTGTAATTATACTGTTTTCACGTTCGATTTCATTATCTATATCCTTCATGAATTCCTGATAAACCTCCAGAGGCGTATCAGGGTCCGAAATAATGGAATCAGCAAGTACCTTCATTGATGTAAGGGGAGTTTTAAGCTCATGGGACACATTAGAAACAAATTCCTGTCTCGAAGCCTCCAGACTTGAAAGCCTGTTCAGCATTCCGTTTACGCTGTCAGCCATATTAACAAGCTCGGTACAGCCGTTTGTTATAACGTCCTCCTCAATATAGCCCTCAGTTATTTTATTCAGATTTTTTGTCATCTCATTTATGGGACCGCTAAGACGGATACTGTGAAAGATTGCAAATACTGTAACAGCGGCCATTATAACAACTATAACGGTCATCAGCAGAAGCTTAATCTCACGAGCATTTGTAAACTCATCCGATATTGAAATGTAAAACAGAATACAGCCGCTGTTGCTTTGCAAAAAGGAGCTGTCGGAGGAAATCGGGAAGGTCAGTTCCGCCATCTGCCTCACTGAATCGCTGTATTGTGAGGAATTGCCTTTAATTGCGTCAATTACCTCATCAGAGACAAAATACTTGCCGGTCAGCATATTGTATGTATCAAGTACACACTGATAGCCTGAATTAATGATAACTATCCTTCCGTCCAAAATGTCTGCGGCACTGTTTATCGTACTTAAAAGCTCAGAATCCGTTGCGCCGTTTTCTACAAAGGCGTTCTGGTCAAGCTTATATATCAGCTCCCTGACATAATCAGTGCTGCCCGATATTTTCTTGTTGATATTGTGCTCAAGCACGCCGTAATAGGCTGTTATAAATATAATAACAGCCACGGCCGCACCTATAAAAATATCCGTTAAAAAAACCCTGAACCTAAGGCTTTTAATAAAGCCAAAAAATCCTCTGATCATATCAATTATCCCTGAAGAAATAGCCTACGCCCCATTTAGTATATACATATTGGGGCTCGCTCGGATTGCTTTCAACCTTTTCGCGAAGCCTTCTGACATGGACATCTACCGTACGTTCGTCTCCCGGATAGTCCTCGCCCCAGATAATCTTTAAAAGGCTGTTACGGCTGTAAACCTGGTTCGGATTGTTCAGCAGAAGCTCAAGAATATCATATTCCTTTGCCGTAAGATTGACCGGCTTGCCTGCAATAGTCACATTTCTGTTAAGATGGTCAATCGTAAGTTCACCGTAGGTATTAATATTTCCACGCTGCTTATTTTCATTAATGAAGCTGTTACGGCGCATGATTGCCTTAATCCTTGCTTTAACCTCATTCATATTAAAGGGCTTTGTTACATAATCATCTGCACCGCACTCAAGACCTTCGATTTTATCATCATCCTCCGATTTTGCCGTAACCATGATAATGGGCATATTCGAAAACTCGCGTATTTTCCTGCATACCTCATAGCCTGAATAGACAGGAAGCATAACATCAAGAAGAACACAGTCATACTCCTTCTGTCTTGCCATTTCGATTGCCTGGCTTCCGTCATATGCACAGTCAACCTCCATATTGTCACGCTGAAGATTAAATTTTATACCCTTAACAATAAGCTGCTCGTCATCTACAACTAAAATCTTTCCGGCCATGCTGCTCCTCCCTGCCTGTTCAATTATTCAAAAACATCATATTAAAGCGTATACTTCTTAAACCGTTATCTTATCTTTTATTTTACCATATATTCCCGATTTTATACCGGGAACCTTCATAATATCCTCAATACAGGAAAATAGCCCATGCTCCGTCCTGTAGTCTATGATTTTCTGTGCCTTGGCGGGACCGATACCTGAAAGAGAACATAATTCCGCAAGTGAAGCCCTGTTAATATTCACCATGTCTGTATTTCCTACAGTTTCTACGGTTTTTCCAATAGTCTCTTCTGTATTTCCTACAGTATCTGTGATATTTCCTACAGTATCTTCTGTATTTCCTACAGTCTCTGCGTTTTTTCCAACAGGCTCTTCTATATTTTCTGAAGTATCAGCCTCGCCTGTTAAAACACTCATCACAGCAGTATCGCCGGGACTGCCATAGGATGCGCAGTATACAAGCCCGGCAACGGCAAGAAGCACTCCGCCAGCCGTCTTCTTTAATATCTGACACTTATTCTTCTTTTGTTCCTTCTGGTTTTGCCTTCTGGATCCCATTACACACCTCTTTACTATAATATATTTTATTAATCAAAACAAGTAGAATATTACTATTCAAGGATAACGTAACACCAAAACATAAAAAACTTGCATTATAGAATTAAATTAAGTATAGTAATGAACGTATATATATATTCAATACATACCTATATTGTGGAGGATTCAGCATGACCATTTCAGAAAAAGCAGCACTGCTTAAAAAAACGAGCGTAATTCTCGGTACGACAACACTTGAGCAGAGAAATGCAGCATTGGAAAATATCTGTAGGGCTCTTGAAGCCGGACAGGATAAAATATTTGAAGCAAATCAGAAGGACCTTGATGCCGCAGCTGCAGCTAATGTTCCTGCACCTGTAGTAAAAAGACTTACCTTCAACAGGGACAAGCTTTCCTCATCACTTGAGGGAATTAAAAGCCTGATAACACTTCCCGACCCGCTTAACATTGTCACTATGAACAGACAGCTTGACGAAGGTCTGAGGCTGGTACGTTCAACCACTCCCATCGGAGTAATAGGTGTCATATTCGAGGCCCGTCCCGATGCGCTGATTCAGATTTCTTCACTATGCCTTAAAAGCGGAAACTGCTGTATCTTAAAGGGCGGAAGCGAAACAAGGGAAACCAACCGTGTCCTGTTCAATATAATATACAATGCAGTTCTGGAATCCGGAATTCCCGAAAACTGTATGGCACAGGCAGAAGAAAGAAGCGAAATATCCGAGCTTCTGACATGCGACAGATATGTTGACCTTCTCATCCCGCGCGGTTCAAATTCATTTGTACGCTACATCATGGATAACACAAGAATTCCCGTAATGGGACATGCAGACGGTATCTGTCATATATACGTTGACAAAGATGCAGACACCGAAAAAGCCATTTCAATCATAGTTGATGCAAAAACACAGTACAGTGCCGTATGCAATGCTGTTGAAACGGTTCTGATAGACAGACAGATTGCCGGAGCCTTCCTTCCCATGCTTAATAAAGCACTTCTTGAGGCCGGTGTGAAAATCAATGGGACAAAAGAGGTTGCAGATATAATCGGCTGCAACGAAATGCCTGAAGACGATTTCAAGCGTGAATATCTGGACAAGGAAATCTCGCTAAAAATCACGGGGGACATGAACGAAGCCATCGAGCATATAAACTTCTATGGCTCCCATCACACAGATTGTATCATAACAGAAAACAAAGTGCAAAGAGATATTTTCTTTGCACTTGTAGATTCAGCAAATGTATTTAATAACTGTTCCACACGTTTCGCGGACGGCTTCAGATTCGGCTTTGGTGCCGAGGTAGGAATCAGCACTGGAAAAATGCCGCCAAGAGGACCTGTGGGACTTGAAGGTCTTGTAACCTATAAATACAGAATGTTCGGTGAAGGACAGACCGTTGCCCCGTATTGCAACGGAACAAAGCAGTTCAGCTTCAGGAATCTGCCCTTAAACGACTGACAGTCCCGCATCACGGCATTCCTCAAATTTAACTCTTACATTTTTGAAGCTTTCAAGGATCTTCGGTGAAAACATGCCGCACTCGCCATCAACGATCATCCTGAAGGCTTCTTCTTTTGAGTAGGCACTTTTGTAAACACGTTCATTGACAAGCGCGTCATAGCAGTCGGCAATGGAAACAAGCTGTGCCGAAAGCGGGATGTCATCCCCCTTCAGTCCATCCGGATAGCCCCTGCCATCCCACTTTTCATGATGGTATCTGCAGATTTCATAGCTGATTTTACCATAATCCTCATCCCAGACGTTTCTGATATTCATTATCATTTCGCTTCCGCGTGTAGTATGTTCCTTCATGGCCTCAAATTCCTCCTGCGTCAGCTTTCCGGGCTTAAGAAGAATTTTGTCGGGAATTCCGATTTTCCCGATATCATGAAGAGCGCTTGCAGCAACAATAACCTCTATCAGTTCCGGTGTCAGACCATACTCGGGGTATTCCTTCATCAGCTCCTCTGATAAAATCCTCGTATAATCCTTTACACGCATGATATGCTCGCCGCTTTCCAAATCACGCGACTCTACTACGGTACCGAGAATGTCGATAATACTCTCGTTACTCTTTTTCAGCTTTTCAGACTGTATCTGCAGCACCTGATACTGCTTCTGAAGAGTCTCTGTCTGTTTGGCTACACGTTCCTCAAGCAGGCATTTATATTTAAACAATTCCACGGTATTGGCTACGCGCTGTTTAACCAGTTTATTGTTAAACGGCTTCCTGATAAAATCAGATACACCGTAGTCAAAACACTTTTCCTCGGACTTAAGTGATTCACTGCTGATAATAAGAACCGGAATCCTGCCCATCAGCTTCATTTTTGTCATGGCATCCAATACACCATATCCATCAAGCTTGGGCATAATCAGATCAAGCAATACGGCACTAAGCCTGTCCTGATTTTCACGAATCATTTCAAGCCCCTCTTCACCGTCCTCTGCCGTCAGTATCTCATAGTTTTCTTCAGAGAGAATATCAGTCAGTAACTCACGGTTTATTCCATTGTCTTCTATCACTAACAGTGTGTTTTTCATATCCCTTACCTACCTTGCCTTTCTGAATCCGTTCAAACACTGTAAAGCAACTGAAGAAGAAAATAACGCAATAAGTAATGTTCCTTAACGGTCGAGCATTTGAATTGCATTTATTACCTGATTATAATCTTCTGCTACCTTTTCCATTAACGGCTCACAGTCAACCTTCGGCTCACCGTTGCGTACATTCTCACATAACTCACTCGCAGATGTATAAAGCTTTGTAAAACTTAAATTCAAACCCATTCCCTTAAGATTGTGGGAAAATCTGAAAACATCCTCATAATTCTTTTCCTCAAGAGCCTTCACCAGCTCTTCATAATCGGTTGCAACAAGAAATTTACGAAGATACTTTTCAACCCTCTCATCCTTGCTGAGACGGGTAATTACATCATCATAATCGCTTCCCATCATTTCGTAGCATTCTTTAACAGTCATATAAAACACCACCCTTTCCGTGACCGGTTTCAAATATACAGCCACACTTAATCTATTCTGAATAATACGTCCCGGTCTGAAGCCTGAAAGCATCATTTAACTGATGGCTTCTTACATACAGGTTCAAATCGCAGCCTTATTTCAGGCAGGGACTTCAATTCATAATAATAGTTCATTAACACATCATCGTTGGAGGTATCATTTTCACCGCCTGCAGGAGGTGCGAAAATATTTAATCTTAATCTGCAGGGACCATTCAGCCTTTTATCAAAAAATGCAGGCATAAAATCAACAAAACGTACTCCGGGCGCCTTATAAAACCACCTTCCGTTTATTTCCATCATCAGATTGGCATCAGCAAGCTCATCCGGGAAATTTGCCTCTGCAAATACAGGGTCTGCCTTAAAATCCAAAAGCATCGAAATACCTTCGGCATCCTCGCTACCGCCCCATCTCAGCCTTACAGGAAGCTCTGTCCTGTTCTGAAGCATAAATTTCGGTGTAAAAAAATCCTCATGGATGATTTTCCGATACTCCTCAAGCATAGGCTGGGCAATGCCGACCGAGGGATTATTCGGGTCGGTAATTTCAAGTCCAAGCCTGCCATCATCACGGAACTGATAAAAGCAGAAGGCAGAAAGCCTGAATTCGCTGTCTTTTTTAATCAGCTCAACCAAATCCCTCATCATATCACACTGTTCATAGGGACCTGTCACATCAGCATCCGCATTAATCTCCGAAAGAACCATGGGTCTGGATTTATTATCGCACAGCAGCATATGTCTCTGATAAGTCTTCTTTGCACTGTCAAAGGTCTCAAAGGCAGTTCCCCTTTTGTGCTGCTTATTATTTCTTTCGGCAACTTCAAAGGGCCAGCCCCAGTTAAGCGCCATATATTTATCAATAGACCATATTTCCGCAACCCTTATGGCCTCAAGAAATTCCTGCTCGCATTCAACCTTATAAGGCTTTTTATTTTCTGCCGCTCCGGCACATAATATCATTGAAACATTCGGAGCGTATTCACGTACTATTTTATGGAAACGTACAAAAAAATCCGCAACCTCTGCAAACGATGCCCGCCTGTTAAAGGAGAACCAGCCGCCTGTACACTCATGGTTCAGACGAAGCAGCAGTCTGCCGAAGGGTCTTAATTCTTTTGCAATTTCAATGATATATTCATCCTCAAGCTTCGGATCGCAGGTCAGTGTCAGTATAACATCCTGTCCGTGCCTGCGGATGTCACGCATACATGTAAAGGGTTCATCCTCGGTAGTTCCGCCGATTCCGCCTTTATATGTAAAATAATCATCATATGGATACCCCCAGGCAAAGCTGACATCCATATCCTTATAGGCTTCGCTCGCACGCACCGGCCATTTCTCCTCGTGAGGATAATAGCAATACATGATATTGATAGCCCTATGAGGTCTTCCAAGCTTCTGCAGTATATAATCCTGGTCTACATAAAGACCTCTTTCACTTCCGTCCGAAAGATCCACGGCACATTCAGCCGGCAGAATATTGACCTTTCTGATACTCCTGATACATCTCATATACTTATACTCCAACTATTATCTATTATCTGACAAAACCCTGACATAAACAAGATGTAATATTACGCAAATATGAACAATTTTTACGCAAAAATTAAACTTTCAAACCAATGTTAACCAGTTTGAAAGTTTAATCAGTCAGATATTATTTTAAAAGCTTACCCATAGCTGCCGCAAGTCCGGCAGAATCCTGTTTCTTTGCCTGCATAGACTGCTTTTTCTTTGAGGTTGCAGTTGCGCCTGCAGGTGTTCCCTTTTTAGCTGTAGCAGTTGATGACTGTTTTGCGGGCTTAGCAGCTGTTGCCTTGGCTGAAGTCTTTCCTGTGGTATTTTTCGGTGTAACCTTCGGTGTAGTTTTTCCTGTACCTGTTTTAGCCGAAGCAGTTTTTTTGGCCGTTGTTGTTTTCTTGGCCGAACCGCCGCCGATAAGTGAGGTAGCAAGACCGGCAATATCGGTCTTTCCGATAAGTCCGCCGATAAGTCCGCCGACATTCGAACCTGAGGTCTGATTGTTGCTTGAGCTCTGTGTCTGCTTTCCGAGAAGGCTCATAAGCAGGGGAGCTGCTGCTGAAAGAATATTGTTTGAATTAGAATCATTATTTGAGGTACTGTTTCCTCCAAGAAGATGACCGACTATCTTAGCACCGTCAGAAAGGTCAACCTTGCTTAAAAAGCCTGAGATACTTGAGGTATCATCTGCAGCATGCTCATTAAGTGCATTTGCAAAGCCCTCTGCTGTATCCGAATCGGTTGACTGCTTATTTGCTCCGCTTAAAAGCTGAGGCAGAGCAGATGTAAGCACGCTTGTAACATCCTTCTTTGACGCACCTGTTTTCTTGGCTACACCCTCGATACTCTCTGAGCCGAGAATTGTACCCATAATTGATGAAATATCCATAAATTTACCGTTCCTTTCTAAAATTAAATAAAAATGTGTTCATTTCAACCTTAATCCTATTATATCCCATCTTAAAATATATGCAAGAAAAAAAGCTTGATGTTTTAATGATGTTTTTTTCGTAAATATGTTTACAAGCTAAACCTGTTAATATATAATGGATGTCAGGTAAATATGGGCAAAAACATAATAGTTTATACTGATTTTGCCATATTACAAATCATTAATATATAGGGAGGCTATTATGGCTGAAAAGAAAGTACCGAAGGCTTCAGACGAGGCTGAGAAAAAAGAACCCAAGAAAACGGTTCCGAAGAAAACAGACTCAGTAGCAACTGAAGCCAAAAAAACTGCACCTAAGAAAACACCTTCAGCAAAGAAGGCAGAGACTGAAGAAAAGGAACCCGTAAAGAAGGAAAGCGGAAGCGCTACAGGTTTAAGAATCGGAGCCATTATCTGTTGGCTGCTTGCAATAGGCTGCGAAGCAGTAGGAATCCTGATGCTTTTCGGTAAAATCGAGATTACCTTCGTATCAACACTTGTTGCAATCATCGGATTACTTGTCATCGATCTGATTTTTGTTATCATCGGTTCACTGCTTTGGAAGAAATCCAACAGAATCGATCCTGCGTCAAAGAAGAATAAGGTTAAATTCTTCCTTTGGAATAATATGGGGCTGATTGCCTGTATCATAGCATTTGTTCCATACATCGTACTTCTTCTTTCAAATAAAAACCTGGACAAGAAAACAAAGACGATTGCTACGATAGCAGCTATCATCTGCCTGCTTATCGGCGGTGCATGTTCAATCGACTACAATCCCATTTCTGTTGAGGAAAAGAATTCAGCAGAGAACATCATTAAGGGAGAGGTTTACGGAACAACCTTCGGAAAGTGCTATCACCTCTATTCAGACTGTCAGGCTATCAACAAGAGTGAGATAAATACCTACTCTAATGTAACAGAAGCAATTGAGTCAAACCACACACGTCTTTGCAAGTTCTGTATCAGAAATGCAGCTCTTGACGAGGACTACGCAGGCCAGGATCTGTCACAGCTTGCTACAAACGGTACAGTAGATGCTTCAGAGGTTGAAGCAGTTGATACTGATGCAGACGACGCAGCATGATATAAATTTTCAAGAAAAAACATCTTGAAAATCTGAACTTATAAAAAATCACTAATAAAAAAAACTGCTGTCCGGAAATTTTCCATACAGCAGTTTTTTTATTATAAAGTCGCAAATTTCTTCAGTACAGACAGCTGTCAGTCATCTACAACCGGAATTCTCTTATCCGGATTGTAATAACGCGTAGCAGAAATATAGGCTCCGACAAAGTAATATTTTTCAGTCTCACCGTGGCTTTCATCCTCACTGTAATTATTTGCCCAGTTCAGATCCCAGACGCCTCCGGACCTTGCGGATATTTTCTGTGCCTTCAGCAGATAAGGCTTTGAAAATCTGTAGAACCGGTCCTTATCCATATATTTTTTAATGACATCGTCTGAAAGTTCCTTGTCAAGATAAAGTCTTAAACCGTATGCCTCACCCTTCTTGAATTTGGTAAAGGTCGTATCTCCGACATAATCAGAACCGTTTCCTCTTTCTATGACAAGACTGTAGTAAATCATTCCTATCTTTGACGAGCAGAAGGCTGTACCGTTTTTAACAACAAGACGTTTGGACTTGGAGCCGTTTAAGGTTGTGACGCCCTCAAATTCATTTAATATCGATACAGTCGAGGTATCATTAGTAATATCACGGATTAATTCCTCAGGAGCCTCCTCCATAGTCTTTTCCGCCTCAGCTGCCCTCATTTCCTTTGCAATTCTTTCGGTTCTTTCGGCTATCTCCTGGGGCGTTTCTTCAGGAATCTTTACGGTTTCTTCTTCATCAAAATCTAAATCCAGTTCCAAATCAACTGATTTTTTATTATCCTGAACCTTACGTGTAACAGCACTGTTTGCAGAATTCTTTTCCTCTGCATGACGTTTTTCAAGGTTTTCAGATTTTTCAGATTTATCAGTTTTTTCCTGTTGCTCCGGCTTTTCAGACTCCTTAGGCTTTTTTTCTATTCTTTTAAGTGAAACAGAGGATGTCCCGGCAAGCTCTTCAACTGCCTTCTCAAAATCCTCAGCCATCTTCTTCATCTGCTCTTCATCCGTAACCATAACAGGAACAAAAGGTCTGATGGATGGTCTGCTTCTATCCGGTCCAAATGACTTCTTAAGCTCATTGGCAATTTCAGCCTCTGCTGCTTTTCGCTTTTCAATCTCTAAAATACGGGCTTCCGCCTTTTTTTCGGCTTCAGTAAGCTTTTCAATCTGGGCTCTTCTGTTCTTTTCAAATTCAGCCTTTTTATCAGCCTCTGCTTTTCTTTCAGCTTCAGCCTTCCGCTCTGCTTCTGCCTTTCGTTCAGCCTCTGCCTTCCTGTCTGCTTCTGCCTTTCTCTCAGCCTCTGCCTTTCTGTCTGCCTCAGCCTTTCTCTCTTCCTCAGCCTTCCGTTCAGCCTCTGCCTTTCTGTCTGCTTCAGCCTTTCTCTCAGCCTCTGCCTTTCTGTCCGCTTCAGCCTTTCTGTCTGCTTCTTCCTTCAGACGTGTATCGTTCTTTCCTTCAGTTGCTTTTCTTTCCTGCCCATCAATATCCGAAGAAGTCTTCTTCTCCGCCCCTGACTTATTTAATAAGTCCGTGGAATCTGTATGTCTATCTGAAGAAAGCTTCTTATCTTCCGATAATTCCTTTTCAAAATCAGATACAAGTCCATCAATATAATCCGCAATTACACCATAATCTCCGGACCAGACTACATAGCTGTCCGAAACATAATCGCATCCAAACCCTACCATAGGATTGGCAGCGCCTATTGTAAACCAGTATTTTGGTGTATCTACGTCAAACTTTCTGCCATATCTTTTCAATTGGACCGTATACTGTCTGAACAGCTCCTTTTCAAGACCTACTGAATTATCCCTGTAATACTTTCCAAGCTTTGCCTCATCGTCAGATACCCTGACCGAAAGAGTACCCTCCATCTGGACAATTCCGGTATAATCCTTGTTATATTTCAACTTCTTTCCTGCTTTTAAGCTATCCAGTAATTTAAGAAGTATCCCATTGTGCAAAGTCTCTGTCATTCCAAAGGCTTCTGCTAAAGAGGAATCCATTCTGTCAAGGATACGCTGAAGGAAAAATACACCATTCATGCCGGAAACAAATCCGCTTCTTCCCATCTGGCCTCTTGCTTCGTCGGCTGATTCCCGCGCCAGCTTCTCAAAATCATAATGGCGGTCAATCGAAATCAGAAAAACATTTGAATACAGCCTCTTAACATCCCCGATACAATTATTGTACATCAAAATACCCCTCCTTAAATATAAAATCCCCTCTTACCCTATTATACCAAAAATCCCCCTCCCATTTCAATCAATTATTTTGTACAAATAGTTACTATTCACAGTCAAATAATTATGTAAGCAAGCCGTAAGCTTGCTTACAGGCTTGTATACATAATTATTGGACTATAAAGGCTGTTCAAAACACATGAAATAAGCCATAAGCAGCGTAGCTGCGTCTGACTGCGTAGCAGGCAGGGCTTATGATTAATTGTGTTTCCAAATTCAATAAATTGAATTAGAAAACACAATTGTTTGAACAGCCACGATAAATAACGTCAAGTATTAATCCATGAAGGCTGTTCAAATATTACCTGGTTTGTTCAGCCGTGAATAGTAACGTAAACACTCTACAAGAATAATCAGAAAAGCCTGCATCCGATGCGGATGCAGGCTTTTCTCTCATCATGAATTATAATCACTTCTTATTTTCTTCAACATTCTTCTTCATCATTGCACGAACCTTCATTGAAAGACCGAACAGCGTGATGAAGCCTGAAGCATCCTTATGATCGTAAAGGTCGCCGGTTGTAAATGAAGCAAGGCTCTCTGAATAGAGTGAATAAGGAGATGTAGTACCCTGCTTAATGATGTTGCCCTTGTAAAGCTTCATCTTTGCGGTACCTGTTACTGTCTCCTGAGTCTTCTTTACAAACTCTGAAAGACTCTCACGAAGCATTGTGAACCACTTTCCTTCATAAACAAGATCTGCAAATCTTGTAGCAACAAGCTTCTTGTAAGCAAGTGTCTCGCGGTCAAGGCAGATTTCCTCAAGCTGCTGATGAGCCTCCATAAGGATTGTTCCACCGGGTGTTTCATATACGCCACGTGATTTCATACCTACTACACGGTTCTCAACGATATCAATGATTCCGATACCATGCTTTCCGCCAAGACGGTTCAGCTCCCTGATAACATCCGAGGTCTTCATTCTCTTACCATTAACTGCAACAGGCAAGCCTGCTTCAAATTCGATTTCAACATCCTCTGCTTCATCAGGAGCATTCTGAGGTGTTGTGGTAAGAACAAGAAGATCGTCATAGTTAGGTGCACATGCAGGACTTTCAAGTTCAAGTCCTTCATGGCTGATATGCCAGATATTTCTGTCACGGCTGTAGGAATGGCTTGCATCAAAGGGAAGATCGATTCCATGTGCCTTACAGAATTCAATTTCATCCTCACGTGACTGAAGAGTCCACTCAGGCTGTCTCCAAACAGCAATAACCTTGATATCGGGAGCGAGTGCCTTGATTGAAAGCTCAAATCTGAGCTGATCGTTACCCTTTCCTGTTGCGCCATGGCAGATTGCAACCGCACCCTCCTGACGTGCTATTTCAACAAGCTTCTTGGCAATAAGGGGACGTGCAAATGAAGTACCAAGAAGATATTTATGTTCATAAACAGCATTTGCCTGAACTGTAGGCATGATATATTCATCACATAATTCATCTACTACATCACAGATATAAAGCTTCTCAGCGCCTGAATACTTTGCTCTCTCATCGAGACCTTCAAGCTCGCTCTCCTGTCCAACATCTACACAGCAGCAGATTACATCATAATCATAGGTTTCCTTAAGCCACGGAATAATGGCTGTAGTGTCAAGGCCGCCTGAATAAGCAAGAACAACTTTTTCTTTCATAATATAAACCTTCCTTTATAAATATTCATATTTGATGAATGGGGCAGACCCGCATCTGCAAATATGTTATGTACTATTTACTTGTGAATATTACTACCACGTTTAAAATATGTCAAGCGAATTTTTATACAGAAACCGGAATTATTATCAGGTGTCTTCAATGTCTGTCAAAATCTGACAAAAACATTGTTATATCCCCGGCGTGAATTTCAGACAACATTAGTTTTTCCTGAAAACACCTGGCGGATATCCGTTATAAGGACAGAGCTGTCATATTCCTTATGAATCTTAAGGGCAATGCAGAATACAACGACAACAAGAAGGCCAAGTGTACCCATACCGATAATGGCTCCGGTACTGTCTCCTGTTCTGTCTGCAAGTCCGAGATACTTTACGATAATGCTTGGAACCGAGCAGAGCGCACGTGCAATAACAGCTGTCCAAAGCATTGACTTAACCTTTTTATTAACTGCATAATATACAATTACTGCAATTGAAAGTGAAAGAATAAAGAACAGCATACGGTCCACAACAAGAAGCACAATATCAGAAACAGTTATGCTCAGTGCACTTTCAATCCATTCATCAATCATTGACATATCCGTTTCGGCATTAACATTCAGGAATTCCTGCTTAAACCCGTCAACTCCTGCCTCATTCAGAAGTGAAACAAAATAAATATTCGTGAAAAGATCCGGACCTGCAATAAGGAAGCCCTCCATTCCTGCAAAGCCTATACCGAATACCACACCCGACTCTCTCTTATGGTACTGCTTCATAATTGCCTTATATGTAAAATACATGCCAAAAACCTCGACAAAGGCTGTAACGACCGAATAATAAATTACATACAGTGCACAATTATCCTGAATTACTCCGCCAATGGGAAGATGGTCTCCGAGCAAAAGGCTGTGAATAAAGCTTTCACCAAGAAAACCGATTGTAAAATAAATGACGGCACCGACAAAATACGGAATTATACTTGCCTTGGTCCTGATTTTATAGATTACAAGCAATAAAACAGGAAAAGAAATGAAAATTGTTAATGCTACATACAATGAAATTACTACTGACTGTGAAATCATGTTAATACAAATGTCAAAAAGACTACCTTTCTTAATTATTCTTTAACTTACCGTTAATTTGAAAAGCTGAAATTCAGCCTTACAATCTCGCTGTTTGAGGGGAATTTAAAGCGGAAGCCCCAGCCACCGATACCGGAGGAAACTATAGAAAGCATACTTCCATATTGTTTCATTCCGTAGTTATTATCATTATTCATGATATTAAGGAAATAACAAAGCGGAAACTGTTCACCGTGTGTATGTCCGCTAAGTACAACATCTGCCTTTTCCATATTTTTCAGGCCTACCGGCTGATGCTTCATGACAATGATAGGTTTTGATGCATCTGCACTGTCAAGGATGGAGCACTCAGCTCCATTACGGCGCGAATCCTTCAGACCTAAAAGACTTACTCCAAGAATTTCAACGGATTCATCCTCAAGAATTATCACACCGGCATTTTTCAGGGCTGCAGTAAGCCGCATGCCTCCGCTTCCGTCATGGTTTCCAAAGGCAAAATATACTCCCTGTCCTGCATTAAGTCTTGAAAATTCCTCTTCCATCACATCATATGCATTTTCAGGTGTATTATTATCAGCTATGTCACCTACAATAAGCACTGCATCGCAGTTCATGTCATTGATTTTATCAACCATCCTGTGAAGGTCGGACAAACGGATGCCGGTACCAAGATGCAGGTCCGAAATCATGGCCATTGACAGGGATTCTGTATCTGCCCACTTATCAATTTTAATATCGTAGGTCTTCTCGCGCATGATTCCCATATTGATGTATCCATATACAGAAACAAGTATAAGCACAGCCAGCAGAACAACCGTAAATACGGGACTGTACATTTTACCTGCAAAGGAAGCAATCGCCCCTTTACCTCCTGCACCATTTGCTATACGGTTTATGAGCCTTAATATGCCATACAGGACATCACGGAGAATAAATATAATCGAGGAATAAAGCAGGATTATGAATTCCAAAGTCCCAATGAACTGGACTATTCCCGTCAATACACTGTTTTTTATGATTGTTATCTTCATTGCCGCGATATACATAACGGCAACAAGCATAATCTGTGCAATCCAGTACAGTAAACCGGGAAGATTGGTCAGTCTGAATACAAGGTATAGCCTTACGGCTGAATAACCAACCATCAAACACACAAATACAAATACAAAAGCAACTATTCCCATATTATTTTTCACACTATTTAAACACGTAATTTTTCTTTCCTGGAATCAGGCTGTCATCCCTTCTTCTGTCATGCTTTGAAAGATAAACAAGCAGAATCACAACAGCTCCGATAAGCACTGTACCTGCTATTACAATGGCACACTCCATGAAATAGGTCTCCGGGAGTATATTGATAACAGGGTCCGTAACAGGATCAAAAAGCCAGTCATCATTACTGAAGGCTATCTTGTGGAACAGAACAAAAAAGCTGTCAAAATCAATCAGACAGAAAAGAAGCACTATAGTCGGAATGATAAGCGTAACTATTCCGCAGACCTTAAGATATTTTCTTTCCCTGTTGATATGTTTGCGTCTGAACCAAACGATGGTTCCGATAAGTGATAAGAAGCCGGTAACATATACAATGTTAAACAGCACCTTCACCTCGGCAAAATGAGAAAGCCCCGATACAGATGCCGGTAAAGAAGGAAAACAGAGCTCCTTAAAGCAGAACGGTGAACAATAATCAATAAGTGCATTATAATTGGTCTTTATGACCTCTGCAGTAAGTCCGCTTGTCTTTTCCAGTTCAAGCCATTCTATATTCCAGTAATAGAGCGGTCTGAAATTCAATGCAATTGTAAGACCTAATCCAACGAGAGCCAGAAAAAACAGGATTCCCAGAAGGATGTCTGTCCACATAAACGGTTCCTTAAATTCAAAAGGCAGATCTTTCTTTTTCATTTTAACCGGTTTCCTTTCCCTACGCACGAATATCAAAATTATATTTAAATTCCGGAGCACTGCCGTTTTTTACAGCAAGGGCTTCAGCCATTGCGGCAGTATCCTGAATACGTATGTCAAATTCAGCAGTAACACTGTAGTTTTTATTTTCAAGTGCCTGTACAAGCCCAAGATAATTGTCCTTTACAGGCTTCATTGCAGCCTCATCCTCCATATAGAAATGAAGCTTTAAGCCTCTGTTTTTAAGCTCCATATGAATATCTGTCGGTCCGAGATATTCCATATCGAGATGCAAAAGAACGCTTTGTGCATCGCCGGGCTTTGAAACGGTCCTTCCATTCTTAAAAACATAAAGCTCACCATGGGTTTTACCCTCACGAAGACTTAACGGAAGCTGAACATATGGAAACAGATTGTTCAGGGTATCCATAAATTTCAGATTGTCCATGGGTTTATCAAGTGCTTCACTCAGCTTATTGCTTGATGCTGCGGCATCACGAAGCTTTGAAAGAGCAGTATAAGTACTTTTATAAAAATCATTAAGTGAATCGGCATCCTTCAGGTTTTCGGGCTTCATTGAAAGCTTATTTGCCAATGCCTTTCCAATCAGCTTCTGATATTCAGGAGACTTGAAAATCTCGTCCAGCTGCTCCGGAGAAGCATTTAATACCGTATCACGAAGCTGCATAAGAGTCTCAGTGATCGAAGCATCACCTAAATTCTCTGCATTTTCAAAGGTTTTACCAAGCATGGTTTCAAAACGCGCCATCTCCTCAGGAGTAAAAACATTTGAAAGCATAAAGGTATCATTCGGATTGAAAAAATGTGAAGCCTGATCGCCTAAACCTGTACCTGAACTCTGTGCCCCTGCGGCCCCACTGCTTATACCCGAGCCTCCAAGGTTCGAGGCTTCGCTTCCAAAGCCATTGAAAACATCTGTACCCGTTCCGTCAACCTCTGTATTTATATCATCCGTGGTTGCAAATACTCTTTCTGCAGCACCGGCATTTATGCTGTTTAAAACAGCTGTTTCAGCGGTATCGGCGGAACCGCTTAAGCCCTGTGCGGCAACACCCTGTGCAAGCCCGGAAAGATTTCCTCCCTGTGCCACTGCGTCCTGTCCGTTCAATATATCCGGTACATTCTCTGTCAGTGCAGCTGCTGCGTTCTGCTCCACACTGCCATTTAAACTCTCTATATTTTCAGCTGCCGCCTGTTCTCCATTAAGGGCAGCCAATGCTTCCGAGCCGTCAAAGGACGAAATCATTCCCTCTCCGTTTTCGGTCAGCACATCAAGAACAGTCATATTCAGTTCAGCCGTACTGCCCTCAGTCCCATTCGAGAGAGTATCCAAAAGGGCATCAACAGCATCTCCTATCTGTCCGGCAAGCTGCTGCTCATTGTTTAAATATGCCTGAAACTGGGCAGCCGTAAAATGGTTTACAGGTATCCCGTTTTTATTCATCAGAACAAGTGTTGATACATCAGCCTCCCTGAAAACATTCGTCTGAGTAACAACACTCCTTAAACTGTCGCGATCAATTGACATCTGATTCTGAAGCATCTGTCTGACCACATCCATATTCCGTTCCGATTTTGGAAGCGAGGCCTCCTCAAGCGCCTTCTCAACCGCAGCCTGTGCACCACCGGAAGCAGCCATATTCTCCCCATATGCCTGAGCCTTTGCAGCTGTTGCCGCATTTTTAAGGGAGGATGCCTTTACGCCTTCTGATGTACCGCGAGTCTGCGAAGCACTGCTGTTTTGAAGGGCACTGTTCAAATTTACATCCGATACCATAAACCACCAACCATAGTGACTGAACACCCAAAACATGCTGTAAAGCCTTACCATAGGTCAATTTCTGCAGGCATTACATATTCTTATTTATTTTACTACACCTTTAATGCAAAAGCAAGCAAGGAAATATCTCATCTCAGTTTGTGTCTGTTAGTTACATCCTGTAATCCGTCATATAATAATTATTAAAAGCCTGCATAAAAAAACTGCCGCCAGAAATTAACTGACGGCAGGAATATTTAATTTATATTATTTACTGTAAAGGGGATGTGAATCAGTAAGCATCTTTACAAGTGCAAGTGCTCTGCTGTGGTCGCCCTCAGGGTTGGAAACAACGATATCGATAGCTTCAGCAATAAGCTTCATATCTGCCTCCTTCATACCGCGTGATGTAACGGCTGCGGTACCGAGACGCACACCGCTTGTAACGAACGGAGACTGAGGATCGTTGGGAACTGCATTCTTATTGCAGGTAATGTTTACAGCATCAAGGAGATGCTCAGCATCCTTACCTGTGATGTTCTTGTTCTGGAGGTCAACCAGCATAAGATGGTTGTCTGTACCGCCTGAAACAAGATTGAAGCCACGTGCAACAAGCTCATCTGCAAGAACCTTTGCATTCTTAACAAGCTGACCAACATACTCCTTATATTCAGGAGAAAGAGCCTCCTTGAAGCAGATAGCCTTTGCAGCAATAACATGCTCAAGAGGACCACCCTGCATTCCGGGGAATACTGCCTTGTTAAGCTTGTGCTCTGTAGCGAATTCCTCGCTTGAAAGAATAAGTCCGCCACGGGGTCCTCGAAGTGTCTTATGAACTGTAGCTGTTGTAACATGTGCATAAGGGATAGGGCTCATATGATAGCCTGTAGCAACAAGACCTGCGATATGAGCTATATCAGCCATCAGATAAGCACCGCACTTATCTGCGATTTCCCTGAAACGCTTAAAATCTATTGCACGTGCATATGCTGATGCACCGCAGATAATAAGCTTAGGCTTGCATTCCATTGCAATTTTCTCGATCTCATCATAATCAAGATAACCCTCTGCATTAATTCCATAAGGTACGCAATTATAGATATTACCTGAAATATTTGCAGGTGAACCATGTGAAAGATGTCCGCCGCATGCAAGGCTCATACCCATGAAGGTATCGCCCGGCTGAAGAAGTGCATTCTGTACAGCCTGGTTTGCCTGGCTGCCTGAATGAGGCTGAACATTTGCATAGGTACATCCAAAGAGCTTCTTAACTCTCTCAATTGCAAGGGTTTCAACCTTGTCTACGAATTCGCAGCCACCGTAATAACGGTGTCCCGGATAACCCTCTGCGTACTTGTTTGTAAGCGGGCTGCCCATAGCGGCCATAACTGCCTTGCTTACGAAATTTTCTGATGCGATGAGTTCGATGTGGGAATCCTGACGCTGGATTTCCTCGGATATGGCAGTAGCTATTTCCTTATCTTCTGCCAGAATCTCTTCAAAAGAATACATAACCTAAGTCCTTCCTTCATTAATTTTTTGATTAAAATTTATCAGTTTACTACATTAGCTTAATAAATCACAAAATCAAGACCTATTATATCTTTACAGATTCTAAATATCAAGTAGAAAATACAGATATTATAACATAAATATTTATAAATAATGACTAACTTATGCACCGGCAGAATCGATTATCCGCTGGAGCAGACCATCATATTTCGGATACTTTGCCTTCATTGAGCCAAGCTCTGACATGATGTTTTCCTTCTGTCTGACTGAATAATCAAGCTGTGCCTTAAGCTTTCTGCGTCTGCTCTCAAGAACATCCTTTAAATCTGCAAGCTCTCCCGAATTGAGCAGTGTTTCCGCCTGATGTATCCATACGTCGGGAAGCTCAAAGCCGTAGCCCTCAAGCTGTTCCTGAAGCGAATCCTGATAAGCAGTCAGCAGCTGTGAATTCTTAAGGTACTTTTTCTCCTCCTCCTTTTCAAGTACATACTGCTCCCAGATATAGGCCAATTCCTGATGGGAATTACATTTATACTTTTCATAGGAATAATCAAGTGCATTTGTTGTATTGACATATTTGATTTTAACCTTATTGCTCAGCTCAACAGCACGATTCAGCATCAGATCGCTTTTTCTCATTTCATCACTGCACTTTTTTATCGTGATTGCATAATAAGCCGCATAGATGCTTGCAATCGCACCGGTAACAAGGAAGCAAATTGTCATGCTCTTTCCAGTCCTGTCCGCCAGCACAAAGAATACTATAAACAGAGTCAGGACGATGATAATGGCCGCATATGTGAACTTCGTGAGAAACACCTTTTTAGCAGCAGCCTGCTCCTTTTCATACTTTATGCTGCCCTTCTCTCCCTCCAGCTGACGCATATCATTGTTCACAAGCATCAGATAGCGTTCACGTTCCTCCATAGTCCTGAGCTGCCCGGGTATTTCATCTGCATACATTTCCATGGCATGGTAACGCTCACTTGATATTTTTCTTTCACCCTTCTGATAGGATTCCCTCTGGATTTCCAGATTTACAATCGTCCTTGCCGTATCCATGACATTCGACCTCTCACGCTCGGACAAACTGCCAAGACGCTGCAAATCGGCAAGATGCTTTATAACAGCTTCATACTCAAACCGGGTTTCCGAATAAAGACGCTCCACGTTCCTCTTCTGTTCAATCAGGTCGTCCGTCATTCTTATGATGGTATTCTCATTTATTACCTTCTCACCACGGCTGAGTGCCAGAGCCTCATCAACCGTCAGCCATTTATATTCCTCACGGTCAACCTCCGGCTGTTTTTTCTTTCTCTTAAATAAGCCCATTAAACTTCCTCATCCCTGTAAATGGCTTTAAGCCGTACAATTATGTCGCTTGAAAGTCTCTTTGCCTCTGAAAACCTGCCCTGTTGCCATAATACCTTGAGTCTTGTGATTTCTGCAGATTCGGTGCTTTGTTCAAAATCCTCCTCTGCAAGATTTACATCATTTTCAACCTCATTAAAAAGTGCTACGTTGTTTACGAGACGCTGCACCTCACTTCTGTATCTTCCTGCATTTTTTGTCAGCTTTAATGCCGACAGATAAGCCTTAAGGGAGACCTCCCTGTTATTTCTTTCATACGCATCAAGGAATAGCCTGACAGCCTCCTCCATTTCACCGCGTCTTATTTCAAATACGCCGAGATTGTGTAATATATCACCATAATCACTCTCGGAAAGCTCATTTGAGGATATGCTTGAAAGAATACTCCTGTACTCCGCAGCAGCCTCAGAATAGTTATCATTCTTCATGAATTTATCTGCACGGCGTTTTCTTCTTTCCGCAGTACTCATTTTAGCTATTTCGTCCATTTCACGACAGGCAATCCTTATTTCCTGCTCATCATAAAAGTCGCAGCTGCAGAATATTGCCACAAGTCTGTCCTTTATGGATGCACGCTGTAAAATCAGCTGTTCAAGAAGCTTTCCCCTGTCGGCAAGTCCGAGTCCGTCCCTTATAAAAACGGCAAGGTCCCTATCTATAGAATTTACATCAAGCATATCAAGGTTCTGTCTTAAGCAGAAGCAGAGCTCCTCAATGGTGTACACCGAGGCACCGATGCTATGAATAACATAAGGCTCATCAGCCTTTTTACCATTACATAAAATTACTTTTCCCATATCAGTCCCTATTATCCTTATTAAAGCTTAAGTACCTGCTCCCAGATCCGGTAATCAGTTTTGCGGACATTTCCGAATCCGATATCCCTGACTGTAACAATTGCCGTATCACGGTTTGCAAAACGCACATCCACCTTCAGTCTGGTTGTCTTGTCCTCTCTCATATTAAGTGCATCAAGAGTCATTATTGCGCAGAAGAAATCCTTTTTCAATGCATTATGAATCATAAAATCTATCTCGTTGGTATCATCCATAATGATTTCACAGCTTCCGCCGGCCTCACGGTAGTTCTGACCGATCGAACCGAAGGAAACCTCCGTAAGCTCTGCATTGCTAACTGCCCTTAATGCGATGCTGCTTTTAAGACTATCCTCGCCGATTATCAGATAATTCGAACTGCCGCCTTCAAAAAACAGAAGTGCACTATACGCGGCACCCTTGACATACAGGTTCTGTCCCCTGAAAATTCTGCGTCCGGTACACATTCTTTTCAGTATATCATCTGCCCAATTCGTTTCAAAGCCGTTTCCTGTTGCGTATACTGCAGAAACCGACTGCTTATGAAGCATTACTCCACATACGTTTTCAAAGGCATAGGATAGTCTGACCTGCTCCGCCTCGTCAAGCATTTCAAACTTCATTGTATCTGAAAAATCATTACTTTCCGCAACAATGCTCATCGGCTGCTGTTTCCTGCCGAAATGGAGCACGTAATACTTAAAGTCCTCCTCGTCAAAATCAAACAGGCCTACATCATTTATCCATATGTCCTTGTTCTGCATTACAACAAAATACATAAAGGCTTCCGTATGTGTGAGGATTTTATACCTGTCTGCACTCAGACTGTTGTTCTCAAGGCCCAGAGCTATATATTTATCAAGGTTTGCATTATGCTTTTTTATTGTTACCGTCACGCCCTTAATCTTATTAAAGGAAAAATCAGTTGAAATACAGTCCAGAATACGCTTGAAAAAGCGTGAAAAAAACATGTCAGGAGTATATTCGCGACCATCGATGGTCATGGTTCGGTCCTCTTCGGCTATTGCATATATGTCATTCACGCATACATAATTTGAGCTGTCATTATAACGTGGCGAGTACAGCATCCAGTCCCGCGGATCCCTGGAATAGGTCAGGGAGGTAGGCGTACGAAGTGACTGCCTGTCATTTGAAAGCGAGATGGAATCCATGGCAAGCGTTTCCGTGTTGTATATGCAGAGCTGTGTAAAATCACGGCACAGATCAATTCCGGCAATTATTTCCATTTGTCAAATGCTCCTTTAGTTACTATCCTGTCTTTCTCCGGATTTAACTCCGGAATATCAGATTGGCGTAAAAAGACGTTTAACTGCATAATCATTCAGTGCATAATTTTCTATAAGCTTTATTACTGTCTTTTCATCGTCCATCTTCTTGGCGGTAATTATCAGGTTCAGCTGATGGTATCTGTTCTCCTCGCAGCCATAAAGCTCCGGCTCAAGTGATACCTCACGGCTTTCCGTAATGATATTCTGGTCGGTACCAAGCTCGGTAATGTAATACTGCATTGCCTCACCATAGAAGAGAATAAATTCCTTTACATAAATTCCAAAACCGATATCCTTCATATCTTCATCTGCGAAGCCCTCATCATTTTCGGCTTCAACAAAGCAGTAATGAATTCTGACCTTGCGTCCCTGCTCGGTATGATACTCGACATAATATTTATCACGCATCTGTCTCGGAATATGGATTTCCTCAGGGAAGTTTTTGAAAAACGGCATAAGCAGACCCTTATTCTCCATTCTCTTCAGTTGGAACTCAATAAAGGTCTTTTCCTGCTCGGTAAAGCTCTTTCTGGTTGAATAATCCTTCAGGATTGAAAGCATGCATATATCATTTTCGCTGTAATTTGCTTCCTTCCTCATTATTTCAAGGATTTCCCTGTCAAGCATATTATCGCATACCAGATGACCATACGCCAGATATGAAAGATATGCCCTTACTAGCTTACCTGACGAACAATGTCCATAGTATATTTTAAATACATCCTTTACGAAATTCATGTCGTTTTCCGTAAAAAGGGCAGTCTTCAGCATACGTTCCTCAAGATCTGCAGTCTCAATTCCGGCATCACGGCAGACACCCCATAAATCATAGAGTGCCTGTGTACTTCCATCATAATTTTTTTCAAGGAAGCTGAGAATAAGGTCATCCTGTTTTCTTTGAAGGAAGCAGTACTCGCAAAGCTTCATAAAAAGCCTTGACGAGGTCTGTGGCGAGTTCATCATCAGCAGTGATGAACAGAGCTTTGTAAGCCTTTTCGGATTAATATCGTAAAATCCGAACAATTCCATATTTTTCAATGCCAGACTGTACAGCTCGCGGAAAATCATGAATTCAATCATTTTAATCCGGTCCCTGTGACTTAACATTCTTAAATCCAGCTGAATAAGGTTGGCTTCGAGAAGCTCACCCTCTAAATTATCATAATAATATTCAACAAGCGATTTCCTGCATTCAAGCATAAAGCTGTCATCCAGGTAATCAACCTCGGAACATTTCACATAAGACTCTATAATCTCATCACTCTGTCCCTCGTATTTAGCAGCCTCAAGACGGTTTAAAAGCACCCTGCGGTCGTCCCTGCATTTTTCATACATCAGCTTCTGCAGGTCATTACGCTGGATCATTCTTGAAACCTCAACCCTGAAGGATGCAACGCACCGGTCGCCCTCGTCATCAAGCATCACGATTACAGGGTCGTCGGTATATATATCAGCAATAGCAACTCCATTTTCTGCCTTTACGAATTCAGGCTCATTCATTTCCTTATGGAAAACTGAAACGGTTTTAACCTTCTTCCAGTCTGATTTTATCTCATGCTTGTAAAGAATATACGGAAGGCAGGCAATCATCCTGTCATCAAGTTCCTCCGGCTCAAGCATTTTTTCGTATATAAGTGCAAGGTCGCTGTTAAAAGCTGCCTTTGAAAGAGATTCCTTCGCAAACTCCTTCATTCTCCCTTTATGCATTGTATAAATGTTATCACTCTTATTACAGAAACGGAGAATATTGGAATATAAAACAGTGGCAAGCTCAGGCTTAAGGTCGGCACCGGTTGCAAAATAGTTCAGGACAGGTCTCGGTAAAAGCTCCTTCCTGCTGTCCGCTGCTTCAAGACACTTTTCGTAAAGCCTGTTGATTCTAAGCTGCTCATTTACTCCGAGCTTAAGCCATTCATACTCCTTTTTCAGGTCCTTCCCGCCAAGAATGATGTGAGTACAGACGGCCTCAAGCGTCTCCTTAAGCTTATTATCCCCGTAGCACTGCTTCAGGATTTCCAAAAGTATCGGAGATGTATTTTTCTCCTTGCCTGCAATATATGAAAGCTGAAGTTCAAAATACTTATTCTTCAGTCCCCTTCTGACAACCTCAAGAACAACACAACGTTCAAACTCGCCAAGCTCCTTTAAAAGAATAGGCTCACTGCTTACTATCTTTGCAGCCTCAACAAGACCGTAAACGCTACGCTCACCGTTGTGCTCGTAGCAGTATTTTAATTCCTCATATCGCTGCTTTTTATTCAGTCTTTCCTTGCCGTCGAGTCCGATATAAAACAGCAATATTGAAAGACTGCGTTCATTTTCATAAAGCTTTCTCAGTTCAAGACAGGCATCA
>JAZQNG010000098.1:0-3963 GCA_045627205.1 Lachnospiraceae bacterium | reverse complement strand
TGTGCAAGATATGCACACATTGTATCCACAAGCTCTGCTGCAAGTAAATCTCCCTTCTTTGCCTCGTCAAAAATATCCTTTGCCGTAAGCTCAGGATAGCCTCTTAAGGCCGACTCATCCTTTCTCTCTGCAAGTGCCCTGCGTGCCATTCTTGTGATGCCTGTTGCAGACGCGTACTGCTCCAGATGGCCACGGCAGCCACAGCCGCAGATATCGGTTTCCGCACTGTTTACCACTATATGTCCGATTTCACCGCCACCGCCGTGAACACCGTGTATTATTTTACCATTAATGACTATTCCGCCACCGACGCCTGTTCCAAGTGTAATGAACACAAGGTTTTTATAGCCCTTTCCGCCGCCTCTCCACAGCTCGCCGAGGGCAGCGGCATTTGCATCATTAACTGCCGTACATTTAACACCTGTCAGCTCAGTCATTTTCTCGTTAACATTGAAAATACCCCAGCCGAGATTCGCACATTTCATGACTGTTCCATCCTCGGTAACAGGACCGGGAACACCGATTCCTATACCTGTCAGTTCAGACTTTGTAATACCCTTTTCACGGCATTTTGCATCTATTGCAGCGGCAATATCGCCGGGAACGGCTTCACCGCCGTTAGTCCTGTCCGTAGGAATTTCCCACTTTTCAATAAGCTCTCCCTCTGCCGTAAAAAAGCCCATTTTAATTGTCGTTCCGCCTATATCTACACCAAAACAGTATTTCATCTTATTTTCCATCCTTTATGATATTATGCAGCTTATATCTGCCGGCTCCGGTATATCCGCTTAAATATCGGTCTTTATCGGGTTGCCGCTAATGCTTGCCATCGCGCGCTCGTAAAGTGTCTGAGCCGCATTGTAGCCCATCTTCTTCTGACGGTGGTTAACTGCCGCCGATTCACAGATAACGGCAAGGTTACGTCCGGGTCTGATCGGAATGTTGTGGCATACCACATTATTCCCAAGATAGTTCACATAGTGCTCTTCAAGACCCATTCTGTCATATTCCTTCTCGCGGTCCCAGTCCTCAAGATTAATTACCAGATCGATATTACCTGTATTCTTAACACTTTCAACACCGAAAAGTGTCTTTACGTCAATAATTCCGATACCTCTGAGCTCGATAAAATGTCTTGTCATCTCAGGTGAGGTTCCAACCAGTGTATCATCGCTTACCTTCCGGATTTCAACAACATCATCGCTTATAAGACGGTGACCTCTCTTTATCAGCTCAAGTGCTGCCTCGGATTTACCGATTCCGCTCTCACCGGTAATAAGGATACCTTCACCATAAACATCAACAAGTACGCCGTGAATCGTCATTGTGGGCGCAAGCTCCACATTCAGCCATCTGATGACCTCTGCCATAAAGGAGGAGGTTGTCTTTCCTGTCCTCAAAAGCGGTACGCCATGCTTAACCGCAGACTCTATTGTTGAAGGCTCAAGCTCGAAGCCGTTGCAGAATACAACGCAGGGAATACCCAGCGAAAGGAACTTGTCCATAATGTCTGCACGGTTTTCCTGACGTGACAGATAGGAATGCTCAACATTTCCTATTATCTGGATCCTGTCATGCTCAAAATCCTCCATAAAGCCTGCCAGCTGAAGAGCCGGTCTGTTAATATCGGGCTTCTTTATAAAAATATTGTCTGTACTTATTTCGGGTGTACAGTTTTCAAGCTTCATCTTTGCAACAAGTTTGGTTAATACTACCGAATAATCATCATTCATGTCCGGAATTCTCCTTATTATCAGTTTGTTGGTTTTATCTGTTTTATCCGTACGGACAATTTATGTCAGTTCCTCAATCCTCTGCTTCCAGGGAACTGCCCTGTCCACCATTTCACAGCCCTGTGTCCTTCTGTAGGACGGATAGTGGACACATACACGGATCCTTGTCCCGTCACTGTCGGTATACAGGACATTTTTGCCCTCATCCCCGGGTGAGGGCAGGCAGCGTCTGAGCTTACGGTCAATCAGCTTCAGATTCTCATCGTAGATAATAAATACATTTTCCGACGTCAGAAGCTCACATCTGCCTCCAAATGCACAATACAGCCTTAAAATATCAAGGTCATTTTCGTAGATAATGATTCTTTTTTCCGGCACAAGGGCATGAAGCTGCTCTGCATGGTAACCAAGACCCAAGCCATATACCAGATACTCATCAACACCTGTATGATACCAGCTTTTAGCCTGAAGGAAGGCCTCATTCTCCACATGTCCGTTTGAATGAAGATATATCCTTTCCCCCTTGTAGGGAGCTGCCAGTGTCATAAAACCGCTTGACGTAAACTCAAGCATAAAACCCTTTTTCAGCATGGCCTCCGCATCAAACGGCTCGTCCAGCTTCGCATTCAGATTTACCCTGAAACGCTTCTGTTCGTCCACGCTTAAATCATCGCGTTCCTCAATCATTTCACGAAGGACCAGCTTCAGCGAAGCAATATTGTCGCGGTAACGGTACTCGTCGTAAATAAGGTACTGCTCCTGTCCAAGTATCAGTTCCTGCAGACTGCAGATAAAATTTGAAACCTGCATTTCATACAGATCCGCCAGCAGCACATAATCACCCTTCTGTGAGGCCTCGAGAATACCCTTAAGCATTTCTGCAACCGAATCCGGTGAAACCATTTTAAAATATTCCCTGTCCGCAATAACAGCGCCGGCCACCGAATTTAAATCCTCGCCGGTCTGAGTCACGATTTCAAGTGCCTTCTCATACTCACCCTCACGGAAATACAGCACTGCCCTGTCAACTGCTCCGACAAGACTTTTATTCGTCTCATATATCTGTCTGATTTCATCTGTCATAAGCATATACCCCATAAAATACGCAAATTCGCATACAAATACAAAATACATTATATCACATAATGAAACCGGTGTCAAAAAAACCGATGCCGTTTCGATACTCCGGGATTCTCCTTCCAAACCCGCACTTGTCATATTTCACTTATTCAATTATAATGATAAGCGCTCATGGCTCCGGCTTACACCCTGTAGCCGGTCCTGCAGTATCCATTATTTTAAAAGGCGGAACTAAAACCGGTATGCAATCCTTATCTTCAGGCAATCTCAAACGAGACTACGCACGCTTTTGCGTTCCATGTATCACAAATCTGATAGTTTTTTCGCTGTACAGTATAGTCGACGGACTTTTCGTCAGTCATTTCGTCGGTGCAGATGCAATGGCGGCAGTCAGCCTGTCGCACCCTTTTTTAAGCGTTCTGTTCAGTCTCGGTATAACCCTGGCTGTGGGCGGAAGCACCCTTATTGCAAAATCCCTTGGCGAAAAAAATCAGGCCCGGGCCGATTTCATCTTCTCCCAAAACCTGATTGTAACCATTATCATAGGTATAATCATCAGCATCCTGACAATCATATTCCTTCGTCCCATATGCAGCTTTTTGGGAGCCGATACACATACCATGTCTCATACGGTGGATTATCTCGGAACGATAGCTCCCTTCGCTGTATCCTTCATCATGGAGTACAATCTTGAATTTCTTGTTAAAACAGACGGAAATCCCACGCTGTCTCTTATTACGGTCACAGGCTGTTCACTTTTCAACATATTCCTTGACTGGCTTTTTGTAGCCGTATTCAACATGGGAACCTTTGGTGCGGGACTTGCGACAGGTATCTCGCAGACAATAGCCTCTTCTGTTTTTCTTTCATATATCCTGTTCAGCAAAAACGGTCTGTTCCATTTCAGGAAATTCAAATGGAACCTTAAAATATACGGCAGGCTTCTTGCACTTGGCGCAGCAGACGGCAGCATGGAAATCCTTTCTGCGCTTCTTGTGCTGATATACAACCGTATTCTGAACGACAGCCTGAGTACCGTAGGCGTAGCAGCCTTCGGTGCCGTAATCTACCTGAACAACCTCGTCTTTAACATGAACACGGGAGTAACACAGGGCATGGAGCCTCTCGTAAGCTACCACAAGGGGGCACA
>JAZQNG010000097.1:0-46408 GCA_045627205.1 Lachnospiraceae bacterium | reverse complement strand
GGCGCGTCAGCAAATGGAATTATAGCACCGTAATTTTGTCTTGTCAACACCTTTTTGATACTTTTTTCAAAAAATTTTTCGTTCAACTTGTACAATTCCTAAATGCCCGTTTTTACTACAATATCTTGTGGTCTGACGCCCCTGATGACCACTATTTTTACTGAATTGTGTCTATTTTATCCGGACATGGTCCATAAATGGTAATATTATTACCAAATGTGGATATGGACTACCATCTTTCCACCGTTTATAATCTTATCTGTCGACAGAATATTTTCGTCGGCAATATTGACCGGGGTCGGGATGAGAGGCTGCATCCCGTCCCGGTTTCTTAAAAATAAGAATACTTTTCTTTCAGTCGATTTTTTCTTTCTTTGATTGTCCCTTAGAATATTTGCTCATTTGTTTCTGTATTAAGATGATAATGGTACTCAGTTATTTCATTTTTCCTCCTAATGCAACGAATGTAATGAGTTGCTTATGGAGTTGATTGGTGCGTTCTTTGCACCAATCTCTTAGTTTGAAAATTTATTTTCAAACTTCCTCCTAATGCAACGAATGTAATGAGTTGCTCATGGAGTTGATTGGTGCGTTCTTTGCACCAATCTCTTAGTTTGAACATTTATTTTCAAACTTTATCACAATACAACAAATGTAATGGGTTGCTCATGAAGCAGATTGGTATATTCCTTTCATCAATCCTGCAGCTTGAAATTATTACGGGCTTATCCTCACGCCGCCGGATTTACGCGTGGCTAACGGATACAATTCGAGAAGCTTGCAACTCAAACGTATGTGTAAAAATCGTATGTATGATTTCTTACACTGTCGACTTGGAAAGAGGGCGGATTCTATGGACACAGCGGTTGAATGCCGTGATATTAATTTTAAAATCGGCGAGCGTATTCGTTTTATCAGGGAAAAGCATAATATTGACCGGAAACATCTAAGTCATCTTTTAGGCTTCAGCGACAGCTATATAAGCAGTGTTGAATCCGGCAAAAAGGCAATTACCACTGCCCGTCTTGAAATGATCTGTCAATACTTCGGTATAACCTTGTATGATTTTTACCGTTTCACCGCAACCGGTGACATTACTTCAGACGATATGCTGATTGAATTTCAAAAATATTCATCTAAAGAGCAGCAGATGGGATTACTGTTCATGGAGCAGGTACGTTCACAGAAATTGCTATAGCAGGTGTGTCATTAAGCTATGCCCTTCTTATATCTCTGAAATATCCTAAGATATTACCTTTGCAATCATGATATAAGTTTTCAAAGAAAGATATGTTTTTATGTCTTTTACCCACAGCCCCAAATTTTGTTTATAACGGTCATCCGATTATAAGGAGGGTCTTATGAGTAAAGCGCAAAATATCAGGAATCTTATCCAGAATGTAAAAAGAAAACAGAATTTAACATGGGACGGTATGTCAAATATTACCGGAATCCCCAAAACTACACTTATCCGTCTTTCAAAGCAGGAGATGGACCCTTCCGTTGATACTCTGACAAGACTTGCTGAATGCTTTAATGTTTCAACAGACATTCTGTTGGAAGTCTCAAATGATTGTGTAAGCAGATGCTCGCAATGCAGATATTTCATTATCGTACGAATTATAACCTATCTGCTTGATGTCGGTACTGACACCGATTCATTGGCCGAGGTGCTTGAGGAGCTGCTCAACAATTAACATACTTATTTATTGTTTCATAAATGTCTGCATTCTGCCGGAGGCATAAGAATACTTACGCTTCAGAAGCGCAGCTGCTGCATATTTGGCATTTTCAGCAGCCGTCAGGCAAGCAAACCCACTATCTTTACAGTAGCCATACATTCGACCGTTTTAAAGTGATGGGGCAAAGCAGGGCATAAATCCAATCAAAAATGCTGAGCCTGCAGAAAAATTTCTTTCAGGCTCAGCCAAAGGTTTTGCTTTTTTTAGAACATTTTCATAATAAAATCTACAATCGGATTATTTCCATATATAAAGGTAAGCAGTCTGCTTGAAGCAACCTGCTCCAGCATTTCCGAACCAAAGCCTGTAGCACCGAGTGCCGTAACTGCTACATATAATACCGAAATAATCAGATAACCTCTGAAAAATCCCAATAACAGGCCCAGCAGCTTGTTGAGCTTTCTTATTACGGGAAGCTTGCTTACAATTCCAAGGAGCAGTTCAGCCACCACAACGACAATGCTCAGCACAATAAACGTAAAAAGGTATGCTATTGCGCTTATTACGATATCCGTCATTCTGTCAAGAACGCTTTCAGCCATTTCTTCTGCTGCCTTTTCGCTTCCTACATTTATGGCATCCCCTGCCTCACGGCTTTTTTCTACAAGGACATCGGAAAGCTGCTCGGGAAGCTGAAGCTTCTCTATATAATCAGTAATTTTCCAATCATTGGTAAAATCCATCTTTTCCTCAAAATCCACATTTTCGGAAATACGCTGTGAAACCTTTGACGGAATTCCGGTATTTTTCTCGATATAGGTTTTAACATACGGGCTCAGCAGGGCCGTAAGTATAATAATCACAAGAAGCGCTACCATTGAAAATACTGTACGGATAAAGCCCTTAATATATCCGACAACAGTACTTACAATAAGGGTTAACGCTACTACAGCAAGGAAAACATTCATATTAATTTCTCCATTTTGCTTCAGTCGCTGTCGGTTCTGAGCTCAATTTCCCTGACCTCGGATGACCCGACAAGATAATATCTGTTATTGCCGGCAGGAAATACAGATTTAATACCGCCGTCAAACTGCGTCCTGAATTTTTCCGACCCATCCAGATAATATATTACACACGAAGTATTATTATGAACAATCAGCTCTTCATCTCCGAAATACATTCCTGTATAGCTGATTCCGGTCAAAAGCTTCTTTTGGAGCTTTCCATTATTATCAAATATAGTAAGCGAGGTGGTTCCGTCTGTTTCATCCTGTGCCAGACAGACATAATCCTTGCTGTTGCAGACTGCCGAAAGCCGCGGTGCCTCCTGGGTTGCAAGCTCCTCGGGTATTTCACGCATACGGTAAAGGATGCACTCATCCTCTGCATATACACAGACACGCTCATTGTTGATGAATTTTACGCTTGGAATAAGCTTATTGGGGAATGAATAGCTTCCCACCATACGGTCTGTATAGTTCTGACCTACATCACCAAAATTGTAGAAGGTAACCCAGGTCGTCATTTCATCGCCGATTTTTATAAAGGAAGTAACAAGCTTCGTTCCATCTTCCGAAAGGTCAAAGGCAAGAGGAAAGCCATTTTCCGCAATATCGGTCTCAATATCAAGAAGCATGCTTCCTTTTATATCATACAGATAAATATTATCCTTATCTACAGAATCGGTCCATACTGCAACAACACCCTGTGAAGCAATACAGACATCAACTATTTTTGCAGGAACATCAATCCTGTAGTTTGCACCGGTTCCATCCGTAATACACATCTCCTGCCTGCCTTTATCGGCAAATACGCAGTATGAGCCGCAGGTATCTGCAACCGGTTTCTTCATGCTGTAGCTGACATTCCAGATCGGAGTACCTCCGCGAACCGCCTCGGCTCCATCCGATGTATATCGTACAAACCCGTCACCGTAGGCCATATACCTGCTCCCGTCTGCAGCCTTGGTATTAGCGACAACCACACAGGAGGTGTATGTCGAGGAGGGCTTCAGAAAACCAAAATAAGCTACAACAGCAATGGCTATTCCGAGAACCAGCATAAACAGTAAAGCACGGGTATTGACCCTGCGCTTTTTCCTGCTCTGCTCATATTCAGTTTCTTCCGTATATGAAACGCTTCCGGTTCTCACTTCAGCCTCCGTACATTATATCGTTACTATCAGGTAATCGGGCTCTGCTTCTTTGAATAATCTATCGCCTCGCCGATTGTGTTTGCCAAACCGTTATTTATTACCTCAATGAACTGGTCCATCATGGGAACGGTCAGATTCTCCTTTCCAAGATATACCTCATATTTCTTGGAAATATCAAGGGTGAGTCTGTTCAGATCGGCATCAACCTCTGTTTTCTCCTTCTTCGCATCATCAAGGGCCAGTACCTCCTGATCAAGCTCCTCAGCATATCTCGCATGGATTTCATTGGTAATATCCACCTTTATCCTGCTCTCAAAATCATTGAGTGTTTTTGTTTTATCCTCAAGGATTTTGTCAATTTCTGCCTCAATATCCTTTATCTTCCCATCGTGCTCGCCCAGGTCGTATACACTTTCATCGGTATCCTTACGGATTCCGTCTTCTGCATTCTTGATTCTGCGCTTCAGGTCATCAATCTTCTGGAAAAGACCCTTTGCATCATGATAATGCGGAAGATTTTTAAGATTTCTTGTTTTTCTGATGATTCCGTAGGCAATTCCGACCACGGCCGCAAACAGACCAACATAAATAAGTACGATAACCCATGTTTTTCTTTCAACAGGATTTGTAAGCAGAAGGAAAAGAATAACAGGGAGTGCGAAGGTAACAACTGCCGTTGCAAAAATTATCAGATAATCAAATATTCCCTCCGGGAAAAACAGGGTAAAGAAATATTTATTATTGAAGAGCATCGGAAGATTGTTGCGCTGGAAGATTGTTTTAATATCCTCCCTGCGGGCACGTACCTCCTCATGAAGGTCCTTCGTCTCCTCACCGATACGGTTTGCAACAAGCCCCTTTTTCGCCTTGTCCCTATCACTTTTTGCGGCCTTCAGACGGTCCTGGGCCTTGGTAAGTGTCGCATTTAACGTAGCAGTAGACTCAGTACGTCTCCTGGAGATTGTGGAGTTGATTTCCGACTCCTCCGCTTTACGGCGGCTGTCTATCTGTTTTGTACGCTGTTTTGTTTCTTCTGCAAGTCTCGCTGACCTGTTTTTCAGATCGTCCAGTTCAAGAAGGCGTTCTTTTATTTCATAGGCTTCTTCTACGCCACAATTCAATACATTTGCATCTTCCATACCGTACATCCCCATCCATTAAATTTTCCCGTGCAGAAAGCACTTTGCTTTACAGCTCGGTTCTTCCGTCCAATGCCCTAAGCAGAGTAACCTCATCTATATATTCAAGGTCCCCGCCGACGGGAATTCCGCTTGCAATCCTGCTGACACGTATTCCGGCAGGCTTTACAAGCTTACTGATATACATTGCCGTTGCCTCGCCTTCAACACTTGAGTTTGTCGCAACTATCAGCTCCTCAACATCCTCCTGGGTCAGGCGCTGCATAAGCTCCTTGAGCCTGATGTCCGCAGGACCGATTCCAAGCATTGGAGAAATCACACCATTCAGCACATGATATACCCCATCAAATTTACCTATCTTTTCATATGCTGCAAGATCCCTGGTGTTTTCGACAACCATTATGATTTTTCTGTTTCTGTTCGGATTCGAACAGATTGGACAGATTTCCCTGTCCGTAAGGCAAAGGCAGCTTTTACAATATCGTATGTTCTCCTTTGCATCCTTTATGGCTGATGTAAGTCTCTCTACCTGATCCTCAGGCATATCCAGAATATGGAAGGCAAGACGCTGTGCCGACTTTGTCCCTATGCCCGGCAGACGTCCAAGCTCGGCCACCAGCCTGCTTATTTTTTCGCTATAATATTCCATTAAAATCCGAAGCCGCTAAGGGTACTTCCAAGTCCGTTTCCTACTGAATTGAGCATTTCATCCTGCTCTTCATCCATCTTTTTCCATGCCTCATTTACTGCAGCCATGATAAGGTCCTGAAGCATCTCGATATCATCGGGATCGACAACCTCGGGAGATAAGGTAACGGATGTAAGCTCCTTTTTACCCGAAATCTTTACTGTAACAGCTCCGCCGCCTGCTGAAGCTTCCCATTCCTTTTCCTCAAGCTCCTTCTGCTTTTCCTCCATCTGGCGCTGCATTCTCTGTGCCTGCTTCATCAGATTGTTCATGTTTCCGGGCATTCCGCCGCTGAATCCTTTTTTACCCATTGTTTTAATCTCCTTTAATCAATTTTCTCTATTTTCATTTTTACAAGTTTGGAAATATCTACCGTCCTACCGTCATCACCGGCCTGCTCAAGCTCGCATGCAATCTCGACCTGTTTTCCGGTAATCCGCGCTATCATATTGTTAATGGCCTCAAGCCTGGTTGTTTTATTGCCTCCGCCAAGATCAATATCCTGTGTAATGTTCCCCATGTCGATCGGATCCTTAAACATCAGGACGAGCTTTCCGTTTTTCTCCGTAGGAACGACATTTATCATTACTGCCCCCGCAACATGGTCCACTCCGCCGGACAGGGACGAAATAATGGTGCTCCACTGTTGTGCAACCTGCCTTATATCCTCCGGAAGAGCCTTTTCAAGAGCCTCGTAATCAACCTTCGGCGGCTCCTCTGCCTCGGCTTTTTCACCGTTTTCCGGCTGTACTGCCACTGCAAAACCGCCTCTTTCGGCTTTTTCCTCTAAAATACGAAGTCTGTCCAATATTGCGGAATAGTCCTCCTGCATTTCGGGATGGGCAAGCTTCACAAGCTCTATCTCTATCAGAAGCCTTTTCTGTGTGGCATTTCGCAGCCTGTTGGACAGCTCCGAAAGAATCCGGATATATCTGATAAGCGTTTCCTCCGGGAAAATTTTTGCTTCATGTAAAATAAGCTCCATGTTTTCCTTCGAAAACTCCAGAACCTCCTCCGGCTCCTCCGTAGTAGCGGCAATGAGCAGATTTCTCAGATAATAGGCAAAATCCGCTACGAACTGCCCAAGCTCACGTCCTGTTGCCAGAACCTCGTCAAGAATCTTCATGCAGCCGTCTACGCTCTGTCCTTTAATATAGCGCAAAAGCCTTGCAAATACTTCTATATCTACCGACCCGAGAACCTCAAGCACCTTTTCATAGGTCAGCTTCTGACCAAGATAAAAGGCTATACACTGGTCCAAAAGGCTCTGGGCGTCTCGCATTGAACCGTCCGCAGTCTTTGCTATATAGCGGAGCGCCTTTTCCTCGGCCTCAATGCCCTCCGATTTCATCAGGTCCGCAAGACAGCCTGCTATCGTATCGGTCGTAATTCTTTTGAAATCATACCGCTGGCATCTTGACTTTATTGTAATCGGAATCTTGTGGACCTCCGTTGTCGCAAGTATGAAAATAACATACGACGGTGGCTCCTCCAGTGTCTTCAGGAGTGCATTGAAGGCACTTGTCGAAAGCATATGGACCTCATCTATTATATAAACCTTGTAATGTCCCTCTGTCGGAGAATACTTTACACTGTCTATGATATCCCTGATATTATCTACACTGTTGTTTGAAGCGGCATCCAGCTCCGTCACGCTCATGGAAATTCCCGAATCAATAGCCCTGCATACGCTACATTTACCGCAGGGGCTGCCATCTATGGGATTTTCACAGTTCACTGCCTTTGCAAACAGCTTCGCGATTGAGGTCTTGCCTGTTCCACGTGTCCCACAAAAAAGATAGGCATGACCAATACGCCCCGCATTCATCTGATTCTTCAGCGTGGTTACAATATGGTCCTGCCCTCTGACCTCCTCAAAGGTCTGTGGTCTGTATTTTCTATATAATGCAAGATACGCCATTTTTACACCAATCTCGTTGTCTGAAAATTAATTTTCAAGCTTATCCTCAAGTCGCAAATAATGTGAAGCAGCTACACTACTCCTTATCGCATAACAGTATATATTAATCTTTGGCAAAAAACAAGATTTTTCTATTCGAACCTGAATAACTGGTCAAAGGTTCTCATCATTTTAAAGTCGCCCTTGCATGATATCTGGCCGGACATAAAGCCTCCCTGGAAGGTCACCTTTCCGGCTACGATCCTATTTACGGTCTCACGGCTGGTGGTTGCAAATACATCTGCATTCTCACATTCACCGTAATAGCATTTAATCTTTCCTTCATTTACCTCAAGTATGAGGGTACGCCCGTTATCCTTCATGAAAATTGAAAAAGTGACCTTTTCAACATCCTCTGAGGGTTTAAAGGCTTCCTTGAAATTTCTGATGAATTCCTGCCTGTTTTCTTCCTTTCCCTGGTCAAGAATATTTTTGTAAAGCTGGGAAAGCATCTCCACATCTTCCTTCTGCTTCTTGACAAAGGTATCATCAGATACATAAACCGAAAGCTGCTCGCTCTCCTGCGGGGTAAGCTCTATTCCGGCATTCGCAACCGGTACCGCACCCGCACAGGTGCTTGTAGGCAGCATGACTGTCCTGTGACTTACAACCCTGTATATTTCCTCTGCCTTCTTTTCAATAATTGCCGCATAGGACGAATTTGTTTCAAAATCCACATGGTTCTCAACATAGGCACATAAGCCCTCGCCGGCAATTCCGCCAAGAAGCTCCCAGGCCTCCAAAAGGCTGTCCATAGCCCTTCTTTCACCTCTTGCCGTGGAAATAACCACAGGGAACATATATATTTTCTTCAGTTTTGTTTTATCCGCATAAAGCCAGCAGGCATCCAAAAAGCTCTGCATGAAGCCGCCGATACCGCACCATTCAACGCTTACGGCCAGAATAACGGCATCCGCATCCTTTAAGGTATTCGGAAGCATGGCAATTCCGTTTTTCTGTTCATACAGATTGTACCGTGCCACATCAACACGGATTTCCTTCAGGACCTCCTGGATTTTATTCATGACATATATAGTCGGATCCTCAATAAGCCCACGTCCACCATAATAAATATTAACCTTCATCGCTGCACCTGCTTTCATAAGTCAGAATTAATCAATTAACATTATACAACAATGGGTTTGCAAGTGCAAGTTTGCTTATTGGGCTGTAACCGGTACCGGTAAGTTACTATTCACAGTCTGTTCATTCCTCTTATTTATTCACAAAAAAAACGCAGCTTCCAATAGTGATTTTATCCATTCTTGAAATCCTGTAAGGCTTATTCGGAGCAAGCCGTTCATCATTTAAAAACGTCCCGTTCGTGCTGTTCAGATCGGAAACCATATACTCCGTCCCGACACGTTCGATTTTTAAGTGGGCTCTCGAAATTCCCGGCACGTCGAGGCAATAATCGCAGTGTGCACCGTCCCTGCCTATATAAAACGGATATCGTGTGATATTGATACCCGGATATTCATCAGAAACCAGACAGTAGTCTGTATGCGTCTCCCTATCGTCCTGAAAAAGAAGAACCGTCTCCTCGTCCTTCCCGCTTTCAGGCTCCTGTACACTTTTCCTGTTCAATTCTTCGTTCAGGCTTCCCCATATTTTTTTCTGGAGAAATATCACGATTCCGGCCATCAGCACAGCAACGGCAATGGATTTTACCCCATCCCTTCCACCGCCCTTCAGCATACAGAATTCCGAATTCAGAATAAAAAAAGCACCGGCTGCCGGGATAATAAGCGCAGCTATGCTTTCGATTTTCTGTTGCGGACTTCCAACCCGCCATAATTCCCTGATTTTTACAAAAGCGCGCTTCGAACCGTGCTCTTCCGCTATTTCAGGAACCGCAGCATTATTTCCGTTGTTTTTTTGCAGCTGTATTTCAGGCACAGTCACCGTATCGGATGAAATTTCCTTTAATTCCAGCTCGCTCCTGAACTCCGGTCCTCCGACCTTTTTAATCTGTGGCATTCCCGAAGTCCTTCCGGCCTTTTTCCGTGTAAAGGAAATCAGCTCCTCCAGACTGCAGCTCCCGTCCTTTGTTTTCATATACGTCGAATAGACCAGCAGCACAGCCTGATCGTCATCGTAATTAATCTTATCCATAAGGTAGGAGGCCAGATTCTGAAGCTGCTCCGTCAGTGCTTTTTTATATCCGCTGTGATAAGCAATATGTGTTTTTCCCTTCCTGTCAATGAATATCAGATTGGGATCCAGAATGTAATCATCCTCGGAAAGCATGAACTCACGGCCTCGGAAAACCGTCTGAAGTAAATCATCCATTATTCCCGCCAGCTTATCCATTCCGAGCCTTTCACGTCTGCAAATGGCATCCAGGGATTCCAGTTCAGATATGTTAAATTCATACATTTTTTCATTATTTTTAATATTAACCGTAAAATCCAGAATGCCTTCAATATGATTGTTCAGCAGCATCTGTTCCCTGAAATCGGAGGGCTGCGTCATATCCTCCGTGACCTCGTCCCTTATCTGAAAATACTGTTTTTCTGCTTCTCTTTCTATCTGCATTAATTCCTATTCCTTTCTGTTTTTTATCATATCCACCGTATCGGATACTGCCTGAATTATCCGCCTTATATTCTCTCTTTTGGGAAGCGTGGAGGTTTTTTCAAGTTTAATTTCAGCTATCGGCTTCATCAGTAAGCCAAGTATACCTTTACCGGGTGTTTTCATCCTTATTATTATTCTTACAGTCACGCTGCTCCCGTCCATCGTAAGCTCTGCCTCCGCACTCCTTGCCCCGGGATATCCCTGAACGCGGGATGATACATCCTTATTAAGCTTATCCGGTGGATTATCAGAAGAAGCCAGCTCTCTTTCAAGTTCATATATTATCCCGTCCGCAGCTCCACCGGCCCTTACACTGTTCATTAAGTACAGCACTGCTCCAATCAGCGCCACCATGCAAAAAACCAGTACAGGTACAACAAATGCCGCCTCAACGGTAAAGGAGCCCCGAAGCTCCCCCTCAGATATCCGCTTTATCACGCCTTTTCCACACCTCCGCTTCAGGCTGCACAAAATGCCGATACAGTGCCATATGACAAGCAGTACCGGATACACCGTCTTCAGACTGCAGCCATCAAAAGCCTGACCACATTCCCCACAAAAATAAAGGGAACAAACGGGACCCTGCTTTTACGTGTCAGACGGCCTGAAATCAGAATTACAGCGGCAACAGGAAGCATCAGGAGCAGTGCGGAAAACACAATACAAATGCACCCATCAAAGCCGACAGACGGACCGATAACAAGTAAAAGCAGCACATCTCCCATGCCAATCTGTCCTTTTGAAAGAAAATAAAGAACAAGCATTATAATTCCGGGAATTATCCCATAAACAGCAGTGACAATATCTGCCGGTCCGGCTATCATGAATAATGGTATAAAAAGCAGTCCTGCTGCTATATAGGTCAGCTGCAATTCCTTTTTCCGGATGTCTGCTACCGCCAAAACCAGCAGGTAAGCTGCAAACAGCACATTCACACTTATTTCCGGAAACATACCCTTCACACTTCCCTTCAATTTTATTCCTTATCCTTTGCGCAACGTTTACATGCCCTCTTTTTGCCGACTTCAGAGATTTTCACCTCATATATTGTCCGTTTCAGCCCCTGACACTTTTTATCAAAATGATATCTGTCTCCCTCCGGGGTTATATAGCATTCCTGTTGCTTTTTCTTCTTTTTTACACAAAATTCACACTCATAATACTTGGCCCCGCCATCGTTCCGCAGCTTATCCACCTCATCGGTCATGGCCTGCTTCGGGCGAATATTAAGATTAGGGCAGCTGTAGGATCTGTGATAGCAGTATCCCGTATCCGTAATAAGGACAATTTCCTCATCCTCAACCGGTTCCTCCTCCGGTGTCTCCTCCTGCTCCTCCTCAACAAGCAGCGATTTCGTCTCCGTTCCACAGAAATATCTGTATGTAAGCTTCTGTTTTACGGGAATTCTGATGCCTGTAAAGGTATCGCCGGGCAGCTTCAATTTATAGCTGCACACTATGTCAATACACTTCTGACGCGTAAATAGCACAGACCCAATAAAATCCATGCCGCTAATACCACCGTCAATATACCTGTAAATTTCATCCGGAAGCTGTGTCTCCACCAGTCCCTTAACAATTACCCTATCGGCTGCTCCGGTCAGAACTCCCTCAAGGCTTATATCATCAAATCCGGTCACCCTTTCAGCAAGCCCCGAAAGCAGTTCCTTTACCTCATTTTTTTCCGCAAACGGCAGTTTTTCTTCCAGCGAATCAAATGCACTGTTTTTATATTCCGCCATCGGCTCAACTATAGCCCCGTAGCTGCTCACAGACCGCGCTGCCAGAAACATACCGCGCTGGACCGTATATTCTGTTTTCATAAAGACAAACAGATAACATAAAGCCATGCAGGCAAAGAAAAAAAGCGGAAATGCCAAAGCAGCCTCAAGGGTTATCGAGGCCCTTTTTCGAATATTCATCTGCCTATCCTTTCTTTTGAAAACATGTCGGGTGTGGTATCTGTCCTAACCTCGCAGCTATGCCCCAATCCTTACCAAGAGAGATATAGTTAGTTTTTTATATTTTTTTCATCAATTCATTTCAAGCTATCAGGATTTAAAGTCAGAACAGATACCACACCCGGCATATTACTTAAACATCATTCATTTATAACAGACCACATCAGAAACCGTGACGGAGTATCCCGATGATGTTTTTTCTTTTCCGGACAGGCCCGGGAAAACCGAAATATATCGCGGTGCAACATCAAAATCCGCTTCTGCACAGAAACCAACAATTGCATTATTCATCAGAAAATCATCATTATATCTGTAACGGATATTTTCCTGAATGAGGTCCATGGCCCTGGCCGCCTGCTTTTGTTTTCCCTGTATAAGCAGTAGCACAAAAAGATAGTTTCCATAGTCAAGATATAGCTCCGACTCCTTAAAATTATCCGATTTGGATTTGATAAGGGAAGGGAACACGGCCAATTCAGGCAATGTAAGGCAGAAGCTTTCAGAGGAAGTGATAACAGGTACCTTTTTCCCCTTTAGAATTGCGGCTGTTTCGATAACAGCCTGGGCAGTTGCCCAAAGAAATAAAATCAGATATTTAACTATCGTCACCAGAAACGGCATTCCCGTAAACCCCATTGCAGCCATGGCTACCGCCTCAGCCTGAGCCTTCGCATCACCGTCTGTCATCGTATAAATTGTTGAAACAAGCATTCTTAAAAGCAGGATTTTCGTTGCCGCTGCCGAAAGATTTGCTGCATCGGTTTCATAACCGGACAGGATATATTCCGTTTCATAGTCTAAAACCGTATCCCCCACGGCGGAGTACTCACGGAAATTCTTGAAATGATCCATCATATACATCGCTGACAGGACCTTCGTTCCCATTACATCCAGGCCCTGCTCCAGCAGATCACAGATTTCGCCTATTCCCGAGCCTTCATCGGTTCCCTCCAGCAAATCGCCCCCGGATTTATCCTCCGCACCCTTTGTCAGACTGTCCGCATCAGTTCCCTGCTCCCCGGCTACCTCATACCATAACGAAGGAAGCAGCTCGGAAATCAGTCTGCCGTCGGATATTATTGAAGTATCATCCAGAAACAGTGACATATAGCCTTCAGAAACATTTTCCTCAAACTCTGCAGCAATATTATCCTCTATCACATTTTCCTTTATTCCCGAATAGTCAAAGACAAAATGCTCATATCGAAACCTTCGGAAGCGGTCCTCCATCCCCTCAAGCGGACCAAGCATAGCCATTATCGTGTCATAGTCCCTGTTTTGCGGTAAAACAAATGCTGTCAGGTCTATTTCCCTCATAAGTCCGGCATCATATTCTGCAGTTTCAAGAATGCCCTCAAAATCAATCACCTTTATTTTGTTGTTTTCGAGACCGACATAAGCCTTCATCAGGTCAAGTGAATCCTCAAGGCCGTTTTTTATTTCATCAGATATAATGGGAGCAACCGTATCTACAAGGTCCTCGTATCCCTCCACTAACGGTCTTACCTTCTCCTGCTTTTCCGCCACACTGTCAATGATGGAAATCACTTCATTAAGCTCAGAGGATACATTGGAGCACAGATTATATAGCGCTGAGGCTTTAGACTCGCATCTTGTACGCTGTCGGTTTTCTGATATCAGAATCTCCTCCAGCTGTTTCCTTAAGGGGTCCAGTTTCTCGTTTATTTCCTGTTCCTCCTCATAATATCCGGAAATCTCCGCCTCCAGCTTGCCGATTCTTTCATTGCATGCTGCAATATCCGTTTCGTATTCAGCCGCTGACCTTTTATAATTGTTTATCAATGCTTCCGTATCTTCCTCTTTTGCACCGTTGTTTTCCAAAGCTGCCATGGCATTCGTTCCGTCCTCATCTGACTTTCCGGCTTCATCGCCTTCCTCCTCGGATTCCAGTGCCTCCTCAAGCTTTTCCTTTACAGCCTCCAGTTCCGACTGAAGCCCTGTCAGCAATACTTCCTCCTCATGCAATGCCCCTTCAGCCTCCCGGCACTTCAAAATTACATTTGCAAGTGTCTCCTCCAGACTCTTTATTTTCTCCTCACATTCCATTCTCTTCCTGAGAACCTCTGCATACCCGGGAAGTGCCTGTCTGAGTGCAAGTACCTCATCAATCGGATCCTCATACCAGCCCTCAAGCTTTGAAAACACCGAAGGATTATTAATCGCACACATAGTCGGATTTACATCATGAATGCAGAAGCGTTTTATAAAATAAGTTTCTATGTCATACACCTTAAGTGATGCCTTTTTCAGCTTTGGATTTATATTCACGCCATCTATCAGCCGCATCAGGTCCAGGGTATAGCCATCTATCACGGCGAGCTCATCCTCAATGTCAAGACGTTTCTCAAGTACCTTCGTTATTTTCTTCTGGTCCCCCAGCGCTTTTACCCTATCCAGTATCTCGTCCGCAATTCCTGAGACAGCAGCATATTTTTCATATTCTGCGGCCTGCTCAAGGAAAACCATTCCATCCTCTTCAAAAATCTGCTTTGTTCCGGTCAGCCTGACCTCATCAGGACTGAAATCCCATACATTTTCACCCATATATCCCTTCAGTCTTGTAACAAGCTCATCCCGGTCCGCTGATTTATTCCCAAAGCCCGTATCTATTGCAAATATCTGGTAATCACTGAATAACGGACCATAATACTCCGCAAGCACCGATTCTGTGGCCGTTTTAAGAAGAACCTCTGCATACTCATCTGAAACGCTGTAAAAAGCCACTTCCAGGCAGCCAAGAATAAGAGATAATATCAGAACCAGCGACAGCGCAAGAAATATGGTTATGGAACCATCTTTTTTCTTTTCCTTTTTCAAATTGAATTCGCCCCTGAAGTAATTGAATCAAATGCGTTATTGACTATCTCCATTATTTTGTCTTTAAAAATGATAACAAGTGCAACCAGAACAACCAGAATCAGCACGATTTCAACGACTCCGACTCCACTGTTATCATTCAGGAATTTTTTCATAAAATTCTTCATCTGTTATTAACAATCCTCCTTAAAATGAACTAAATGCAGGTACCACAACTATGGCCAGCACAATTATCAGCATTCCAAACATCGGTATAAGAAGCTTTGTCCCGGTTTCCTCACCCTTCCGTCTGACATTTTCACGACGTTCGGCAAAGCATTCATGTGCCTCAAGCTCCAGCATATCGATAATACCCGCGCTTCCACGTCTCAGATTCCGTGAAAGCATCGTTCCAAAGCGCTGATAAGCCAGCAGATTACACCTTGTACCAAATTTCTCATACACCCTCGTTTCAGGTGTACCCAGACGAAGCTCGTTAAAGGATACCATCATTTCCTCGTAAGCAAATCTTGTACAGCTTTTCTTCTTCCTTTTCCCGCCATGCTTCTGATGCTCTTCTTCCCTCTTTTTACTTCTCATATAATCAGTACATATTTTCTCCCATGCTCCACGGCAGGTCATTCCTGCAGTAAGCAGCATCGTGAATTTACTGACAATATCCGAATAATCCCTCATCATCTGCTCTGTACGTTTTTTCTGCTTCTTCCTTATGTCCTGTTTAAGCCCCGGTATAACCGCTATTGCAGCTATCAATCCTAAAACCATGAACAGCAACGGACGTGTATCTGCAGGCTCTTCCCAAACCACAGCCTGATTTTCTACCTCTAACGGTAATTCAAAAAATAAATCCTCCGGTTTCCTTCTGTCCTGTTCCTCCAGCGAAGCCTGTACCTCCTTCTTAAAGACATCAGCTTCCAAAACAACAGGCGGAAGAATACATATCGGCAGGGTATACTCCCACTCCTCATCAAAATAGAACAGTTTTGCATGCAGGACAGCCTCAACCGGCTCCTCGAATTCCTCATTTTTAAGTGATCCGTCATATGAAACGAACCATGAATCCTCCTCATCCCACTTCACCGAAATACCTGTCCGGGGTATTTCCTCCACCAGTACAAGAGGCTCCTGCACACAAACTGCCGATACATTGTTCCCCAGTATCTGTCTATCTAAGTAATCCTGTGCTTTTTTCTTCAACTCCTCCAAATCCCCGCCGGTCAGACGCACCTCACTAACGCTGACAGTTGTCTCTTCCTTTTCAGTCAGGGCATCACTGTCATAATACAGCTCATATTCAGCCTCGCCGGCTCCTGTTTCAAATCTTTTCAGGTATCTGCCATCTACCAGAGCCGGTTCATTCGCGTATTCGTAGGCAAAACTGATAAAACATGTTATGGCAATCACCGCCAGGATTGATGCTATACACTTGCACCCCTGTATTCTCTGCGACAATTCAGGTGATTCATTAATAAAAACCTCACGGAGAACTTCACGACGCCCAAACACATCCTCCTTACCCTTTTTTTTGACCAGTCTGTATAAAACAAGTGCAAACGGGTACATAACCTTTAGCGGATGTTCAGAGCTGTCCAGCTCCCCGAACGATTCCTCATTCTTTCCCTTAAATATCAGGACTCCAAGCAAAATACCTCCAAGCATCAATAACTGTACATACATTCCTACCCTCCTTATAATTCGATTTTGACCACATAATCGGAAATTCTACAAAGTATCAGATATATCACAAGAACTACTGTCATAAATACGGCCCCGAACCGGTTCCCGTACAGAGCCGAAACCATATCCGGCGAAAACACCCTTAAATAAATAAGCATGGCAAAGGGAATTAATTTCATGATATCTGCCTCATATTTTTTTGATGCAATGACAGTCTTCAGCTCCCTTTTCAGCTCAACCCGGGTATGTATCACATCTGCAGTTGATCTGATAATGGCCATTATATTTCCACCGGTTCGCTTTGCAGTCGCAAAAATATCCGCAAAGCTTTGTATATCCTCAAGTCCGCTTCTTTCAGCAAGACCCGTAAAGGCTTCCTCCACAGACATATTGTTGCCAAGGCTTCTGATAATAATCCTGAATTCCTGCATTATTTCCTCGCTTTCATCGTATGTCAGTTTCATATCGTTATATGCCTCAGCAATTGCATTTTCTATTGAATAGCCCGATTCAAGAGCCAAACTGATACAGTTTATACCATCACAGAACTGTACATTAAGCTTCCATCGTCTTTCATCGAGCAGCTTATATCTTTTTGTATAAAGATAATATGGAACAAAGGGGAACAGAAGAATGGCAAAAAGGATGCTGTCATAGCACAAATATGCTAAAAACATAACAATTCCCAAGGCATAAGCCGAAAATTTCACCAATTCGGTCCTTGAATAGACATATCTGTCATAATCCGGCACTGTATAATTTTTCACATCTGATAAGGCCGTTTTCCGTTTTCTCAAGCCTACCGATAATATGGCCATTCTCTTCTCCCTTCTCCACAAATCTGAACAATGGATTCAGGATGACTTCATTGTTTTCAAATCCTGATATTTCCGTAATTTCAACAACGCGCCTTGATTTATCCCTAAATCTGCCCAACTGGATAATAATATCAATTGCAGAAGCAATCTGCCTTCTGACCGCCGGAAGTGGAATATCGGCGCCTAAAAGAACCATTGTTTCCATTCTCGAAATCATATCGGCAGTTGAATTTGCATGCCCTGTAGACATTCCGGAGTGCCCTGTATTCATGGCCTGAAGCATATCAATGCACGCAGCGTCTCTCACCTCGCCGACTATAATACGATCCGGTCGCATACGAAGGGAGGCCTTTATCAGATCCCGCACCGATATACCGTTCCTGCCCTCAACATTAGAGTTCCGTACCTCTAAGGAGACAAGATTCCGGATGCTTTTCAGCTGCAGCTCTGCCGAATCTTCAATAGTGATAACCCGTTGATCCTGTGGAATAAAATTTGATAATGCATTTAGAAATGTTGTCTTGCCGCTTCCGGTGCCGCCCGAAACAAAAATGTTATACCCGGCAATGACCAATTTTCTTAAGAACTCCGCAGCCTCCTCTGTAAGAGAATCAAAGGCGATTAATTTATCAATCGTCATAACCTCCTGCGGAAATTTTCTGATTGTAATGACTGCCCCGCTTAAAGAAACAGGTGGCAGAACGATGTTCACACGCGAACCGTTTTCAAGACGTGCATCAACGATCGGACTGGCTTCGTTGATGATACGGTTTGAACCCGCCGCTATTTTCTGTACAACATCCGACAATTTTTCATCTGAATCAAAGCATATGTCACATTGTGTGATTGCCCCATCCTTTTCAATAAAAATATCATCCGGCCCGTTAACCATGATTTCCGTAATGGATGGGTCGTCAATCAGCTCCTGCAACACATCAAGACCTTTTATGGATGCATACATATATGAACGCAGAGCCGTTTTTTCCTGAAGTGAAAGATATTTTTCCTTTGACAGTTCCAAAACCGCTTCAGAAATAATATCCTCAAGGAAATCACCGTCTGCGTTACCGCACAGCTGTGCCTGTTCCACAATGCGGCTGCACAGCCTTCTCCGGTCATTTTTATCGAATATACTGCATTCCCTCCATTTCCTCTATAGCCCGTCCCAGACGTCCCTTCAAAAGAGTATCATAGCTGTAGCCCTTCTCCAGACTTTCATCAAATGGCAGCTTTATCTCCTTTGACTTATCAAGCAGCTGAGCCTGCCCGCAGAACATAATCTGACGCTTCCATTCTGCCAGCTTCAATTCACTGCTTCTGTCATGTCCAAGGGGAACGTAAATGATGTCCGAAGCAAGAAATACCTCCATGCTGGCGGTACCGATTATCCCTACGTCAAAAACAACCGTCTCATAGGAATCGCTTCTGTTCAGTTCATCCAGCAGACAGCTCATATGCGACGGTCGCATCTGATAAAGATCGAACCAGTGCGATACCCCGCTGACGCACTCGAGTGCACCGGACCTGCGTATCAGGCTCCTCAGATGCGGAAGCACATTTTTCTGTCCCTGTTCAAGATAATAAATGATATCTGTAAGATTTCTGTCCTTCGAATCCTTTTTCTCGTCGGGCAGCTGAAAGAAGGGATCAAAACTCACAAATAAGGTTTTTTCCCCCAATGAATGGTAATACGCAAGCGCCAATGCGAATGTAGACGCGTAAACCCCGCCATATGGTGCGGTAATCGCGTAAATTTTATGAATATTTACGTTTTTTCTTTCGATTGCTGTTTCCTGTCTTCTGTTGTAATGCTGGAGAATTTCCTTCATTATATTATCTGCAGCCTGGTATTTGAAAATGCCGGGTATTTCATTGCCTTTGCCATCGTAAAAGCCTTCAAATGCCACGCCCATCTCAGTAAGCGCACATATATTTTCCGCCCTGAAATTCCCCACATTTTCCGTATTCAGAAGATTTTCATCGCAAAGCAGGACGTCAACCCTGTTGCACTCTTCAAAATCCCTGTAGGACTGCTCATCAGTAAACACAAGCGAATGAAATATACCATCACCCTTCCGGTTGAAGGACTTTGCCAGCTCCTCCGCATAATCGTCCGCATTGCTTCTTATCGCCAATATTCTCTTCATATCCCCTGCTCCGTTCGTCACATTTCTGTATAATTGTAAACTTAATAAACCCTGTTTATCCAAAAAAGGGCACAATAATACCGTCTTATCCAAATTCCGTTCAGGGAGGCTCCGATATAGGAATCGCGATTTATTAGACTTGATAATAGATTTTAGAATACCTGAAAAGTATGCAATTATGATAGCTGAAAAAAAACATACTGTCAATACCTTTTTTGAATTTTTCACGAAATTTGTTGCATTATCCATAGGTTTAGGCTATAATGTGCGAGAGTATCATCTGAAATGTATAAATATAAAGTCAGAGACAGATGCACTAAATTATGCGCTGTTTTACGGAAAGGCATGGAAAGAAAATGAATTACGCAGAAGAATCATTGAAGAAGCATTATGAATGGAAGGGAAAGGTGGAGGTCATCTGCCGTGCACCCTTAAATACAAGAGAGGACCTTTCTCTTGCATATACCCCCGGTGTTGCACAGCCCTGTCTTGAAATTCAGAAGAATGTCGATTTAAGCTACGAGCTTACAAGACGTTCAAACCTTGTAGCCGTTATCACGGACGGAACCGCAGTTCTCGGTCTCGGCGATATCGGTCCTGAAGCAGGAATGCCGGTTATGGAAGGAAAATGTGCTCTTTTTAAATCCTTTGGTGATGTGGATGCCATTCCGCTCTGTGTACGTTCAAAGGATGTAGACGAAATCGTAAAGACCGTCAGCCTGATTGCAGGCTCCTTCGGCGGTGTAAACCTTGAGGATATTTCAGCTCCCAGATGCTTTGAGATTGAAAGAAGACTTAAGGAAGTATGTGACATCCCGATTTTCCATGACGACCAGCACGGTACTGCAGTAGTTGTTCTTGCGGCAATGCTCAATGCCTTAAAGCTTACTGGAAAGAAGCTGGACAACATCCGTGTCGTTACCTGCGGTGCAGGTGCGGCAGGTATCGCAATCATAAAGCTTCTCATAAAGATGGGTCTTAAGGATGTCGTTATGTGCGACAGAAAGGGCGCCATCTACGAGGGCCGCGAGGGTCTCAATTCCGAAAAGGAAGCTATGGCAAAAATCACAAATCAGAAGCTCCGCAAGGGTTCGCTTGCAGATGTCCTTGCAGGTGCAGACGTATTCATCGGCGTATCCGCTCCCGGAATGGTTACTCCCGAAATGGTTAAATCAATGGCAAAGGATCCCATCCTCTTCCCTATGGCAAACCCTACTCCCGAAATCATGCCCGACCTCGCAAAGGAAGCCGGTGCTGCAGTCGTTGGAACAGGCCGTAGCGATTTTGCAAACCAGATCAACAATGTTCTCGCATTCCCCGGTATCTTCCGCGGTGCACTTGATGTGAGAGCCTCCGATATTAATGACGAAATGAAGATTGCAGCTGCATATGCAATTGCCGACTTTGTAACAGAGGATAAGTTATGTGCCGATTACATTATCCCCTCCGCCCTTGACAGGGATGTTGCAAAGGCTGTTGCAAAGGCCGTTGCAAAGGCAGCCCGCGATACAGGCGTAGCCCGCATTTAATAAAACAGAAATACATCCGCCTGCTCCATATAAAGCAGGCAGAAAGGAATATACCATGATACAGGATATCAATATTAATCCCAATACCAATCTTCTCGAACAGGACCCCTACGCTTACCAGCTACAGGATGTTGAAAATCCGGAACTTTTCCGTTCAATATTCCCTTACTCGGAAGTGCCGAAGGTTCCCTTTAACTACAGAAAGGTTCCCGCAAATATGCCGGCTGATATTTTCATCACCGACACCTCCTTCCGAGACGGACAGCAGTCCCGTACACCCTATACCACTAAGCAGATGGTCGACATTTTCAAGATGCTCCATCGCCTCGGCGGTCCCAACGGTATGATACGTCAGACGGAATTCTTCGTTTATTCGGAAAAGGACAGGGCAGCACTTCAGGAATGTATGTCCTTAGGCTATGAATTCCCGGAAATCACCACGTGGATACGTGCTTCCAAAAAGGATTTCGAGCTTGCAAAGGATTTGGGAATTAAGGAAACAGGTATCCTGGTAAGCTGCTCCGACTACCATATCTTCAAGAAAATGGGACTTACCCGTGCACAGGCACTTGACAAATATATGGGTGTTGTTAAGGAATGTATCGAGGCCGGTCTCCGTCCCCGTTGCCATTTCGAGGATATTACCCGTGCCGATTTCTACGGCTTTGTCATTCCGTTTGCTTCTGCCCTCCGTCAGCTTTCAGAGGAGAGCGGCATTCCGATAAAGATCCGTGCCTGCGATACAATGGGCTATGGAATACCCTATGCCGGAGTTGCGCTTCCCCGAAGCGTTTCAGGTATCATCTACGGTCTCCAGCACTATTCAGGCTTCACCAGCGATCTGCTTGAATGGCATGGTCACAACGATTTTTACAAGGGTGTTGTCAATGCAACAACAGCCTGGATGTACGGCTGCGGCGGCGTAAACTGTTCACTTTTAGGCATCGGCGAGCGTACCGGCAATGTTCCCCTTGAAGCAATGGACATGGAATATGCTTCACTGCGCGGAACCTTTAACGGAATGAATCCCACGGTTATTACCGAAATTGCCGATTATATTGTTAATGAAACAGGCTATGACCTTCCTCCCATGACTCCGTTCGTAGGCAGGAACTTCAACCTGACACGTGCAGGCATCCATGCTGACGGAATGTTGAAGGATGAGGAAATTTACAACATCTTTGATACAGGCCTTATTCTTAACCGTCCGGCTGCAGTATCAGTAACAAACACCTCCGGTCTTGCAGGCATTGCATGCTGGATCAACCGTCACTACAGACTTACTGATGATAAATCCATCAGTAAAAAGCATCCCGTTGTTGAGAAAATCAAGGAATGGGTTGATAAGGAGTATGAAGACGGACGAATCACCCTTATCAGTGATGATGAGCTTATTGCTCAGGTAAATCTTTATAAGGATGAGCTTGCAGAATCCGGAATTGAAATCAAATAATACAGGAAGTACCATACTTCCATTATTTCAGTTTAGTTTTAGGTATCGGTAAAAGGGGTTTATAAATATGGAGAAGAAGCGAATTGGTATTAATGAAGCTAAGGTTGATATGTTAGTAGCCGAGGACGTGTACAACAACGAAAATCAGCTGATTTTCCCTGCAAATGCACGTCTGACCGAAAAAGCCATTACCAGAATGCGCTTCCATTCGGTTCCCTTTCTCCGCATCTTCATAGAGCCTGAGGAAATACCGGCTCCTGCAGCCGCAGCACCTTCGCCGTCTGCAGACGAGATTGAAGCCTCATTCTTTGACAAGCTGCGTGAGACGGAAGAATATATTGAGTTCAACAGGAATTTTTCTGAGGTTGCAAAAGATTTTGAGAAGGAACTCACAAAATTACTTCAAATGGGTGGAAATACGGACAGCAACAGGCTTGCAGGCGGTGTTGCAAAAATCCTCGGTTCCTGCAGGACGGGAATCCAGGTTTTTGACCTTCTTCATTGTACAAGAACCTATGATGAAGTTGTTTTTGCCCATTCACTGAACGTTGCGCTCATAAGTGCCGTTCTCGGTTCATGGCTTAATTTCAGTGATGCGGACCTGAACGTACTCATTAAATGCGGCATTTACCATGATATCGGAAAGCTTGCCATTCCGAAGGAGATTGTCGACAAGCCGGGTCCCTTAAGCCCAGAAGAGTATACAATCATGAAGTCCCATACCATGCAGGGCTATAATATTTTAAAGAACATGAATCTTGACAAGAGGGTTAAGCTCGCTGCAATGATGCATCATGAGAGAACCGACGGAAGCGGTTACCCGCTGGCAGTAAAGTCTGACCAGATGGAGTCAATGACCAAAATTGTTGCAATCGCCGATGTTTATGAGGCTATAACTGCACCAAGAAAATACCGCAAGGCAAAATGTCCGTTTGAGGCCGTTAAAATCTTCGAATCCAGCGGACTTGCAATGTATGATACCAAATATCTTATGACGTTCCTTGAGCACATCACCCAGTGCTATATGGGCTATCGTGTTCGCCTCAATGACGGCAGGGTCGGTACAATCGTATATATCAACAGACAGGCATATTCCAAGCCAATGGTTCAGGTCGGTTCACAATATATCGATCTGTCAAAGACACCCGGAGCCTATATTGCTGAAATCCTCTGATGCTTTAAGCACAGAACGAATAGATTACATTCAGAATTAACAAATAAAAATGGCGTATAAAAAATGAGAAATCATTTTTCATACGCCTGTTTTTTGTATCTGAGTATTTTTAATTATTGTATTTAACCGACCATATTCAGTCTTCGAATGGCCTTATTATCATCATAATCATCCGGAACCTTTTCAATCTGGGCACCGAGACTCTTCAGCTTAACCTCCAGATCCTCGTATCCGCGCTCAATATACTCGACCTGCTCCACGGTACTGTAGCCCTCTGCCACAAGTCCTGCAATAACAAGCGCTGCGCCGGCACGGAGGTCAGGTGAACAGATTGTAGCTCCTGTGAGCTTATCAACACCGGTAATGATTGCAATATTTCCTTCAACCTTGATACTTGCACCCATACGTGTAAGCTCATCAACATATTTAAATCTGTTATCAAAAATATTCTCGGTAACAGTACTCGTACCATTGCTGAGAGCAAGCAGTGTAGTCATCTGGGGCTGCATATCCGTAGGGAAACCGGGATATGCAAAGGTCTTTATCTGTGCATTTGAGAGACGTTCTGTAGCTACAACCCTCACTGAATCGTCATTCTCTATTACCTCTGCACCGATTTCCGTCAGCTTTGCCGAAATTGCCTCAAGATGCTTCGGAATAACATTCTTTATCAGGCAGTCGCCCTTTGTAGCCGCTGCTGCCACCATAAAGGTACCTGCTTCAATCTGGTCGGGAATAACGGTGTATGTACTGCCGTGAAGTTTCTCAACACCCTTAATCTTTATAACATCGGTACCTGCACCCTTTATATTTGCACCCATACTGTTAAGGAAGTTTGCAACATCGACGATGTGCGGCTCCTTAGCAACATTTTCCATGATTGTCTGTCCGGGTGTAAGTGCTGCTGCAAGCATGACATTGATTGTAGCGCCAACCGATACTATATCAAAGAAAATGTGGCTTCCCTTAAGTGCCTTTGCCTCAGCGGTAAAAATACCGCCATAGGTAATTTCAACCTTGGCTCCGAGCTGTCTGAAGCCCTTTATATGCTGTTCTACGGGACGGCTTCCTATATTGCAGCCGCCGGGAAGCGGAACCTGTGCCTGCTTGTACTTGCCGAGAAGCGCACCGAGAAGATAGTAGGAGCCCCTCATCTTTCTCATGTTTTCATCCTCAACAATCGACCTGCACATAGAACCGATTATCCTGACAGTATGTCTGTCGATACGGTCCACAACTGCACCCATGTTCCTTATTGCGTCAAGAAGAACATTGATGTCCCAGACATCCGGCAGGTTTTCAATCGTAACGGGCTCATCAGTCATTATCGAAGCCGCTACAATTCCAAGTGCCGCATTTTTTGCTCCATTTATTATTACATCTCCAGCGAGAGGCTTTCCGCCTTTAATAATATATTTACTCATATCTCCCTATTCCCCCGGAAATACAGGGGTCCGTCTTTCTAATTTTTGGACACAATCCACCCAGGGCAGATTTCAATTGGTAATATTATAACCTTTTGTAACATTTTTGTAAAGTATTTTTTGGGCAAACGCAGTATTTAAGCTAATTAGATAGCAAATTTACATTGATATTAACTTTACCTTTACATTGGCCGATAGTAAAGAATATAATGATAACGTAATACAACGGTCGAATAAATGCAACCATACCATACAGCGGAGAAACCATATGAGCGAATATCTGAACATAAAATCAGCCACCGAGGGCTATGACAAGCTTATAAAACAGGATATCAAATTCCATACGAATGTCTTTATGTGGAAAATAATATTTAATATCCCCTTAAATCCTGCAACCGTGAACAACCAGAATCTGTCTGTGGTGGGCCCGAACAGGAAGCTTTTGAATACCAGGATTACATATGATGCCGACACACATGCCATCAACATTGAGCCCTTAGAAACCTATTCTCCCGGTGAGACCTATACGCTTCTTGTCACCAGGGCCGTTGAATCCAAGGGCGGTCAAAGGCTGAAAAAGGAAATCACGGTTGAATTCTCGGTATAAGCCGGTCTCGTAAAACCATGTGAAAAGCTGAAAACACGGCTTTTGAAGCTATATAAACACTTTAAAATAAAGTAATCCGGAAACGGTCTCAATCCTGACACCGTCTCCGGATTTTTTTAGTCATTCTTAATCAGATTTCTTCAGGCAGGTCCTCTGCAAGAATTATATCATTCTGGACATGCTCCGTCCCCTCCATGGTCTGCCTGATATAATCGGCAGCATTCCGCTGTTCGGCATTATCAATCAGCTTCATGATATATTTTTCCGTTCTTGCAAGCGCACCTTCGCCTGTTGCGCGGCTGATTCCCTTGATTTTCATGACAAGCCTCTCATAGGCCTTTGAATCAATCCTGAATTCGGCCTTTGCAAGCTTATACTCAGCCAGCTGCAAAAGATCTCCTGCACTGAAGGTGGGAATCGTAAGCTTTATATCAAACATTTTTGAAAGCTCCTTTTTCCTGTTCAGGAGCTCAGTTATATTTTTCCTGTAATCGGTAAGGACTATCGCTGTCCTGTTCCTGAAGCTGCGTCCGGCAGCAATCAGGTCATCTGCAGCTTCATCCATAAGCGCTCCGGCACGGTCGATGACCATGCAGCGGCCAATCAGCTTTACGGCACGGTCCTTAAGGCTGATTTCGTTGATTTTTGCTGCCTCGGTCCATACAATCTGGACATTTCCCAGCACACCTGCCTCCTTCATGACCTCCGCGAAGCCATTTACAAGTGCCTTCTTGCCTGTACCGCGTTCACCTATTATACAATAGCAGACACTCTCAACCGATGGATTCAGCATGGAATCAAGAGCATTGATTATCTGGGTTGCCATATCCTTCCGGCATCCAAAAAATCCAAAATAATCCTCAAGCGTTTTTCCCTTCCTGGATATAAACTCTGCGGTTCGGCTTTCCTCCGGAGGAGCAACCGGCTTTGCAGGCTTTAGGACACGTATGCTTCCTGCCTGCTGTTCTGCGGCACGCTCGTTTGTCTCCTCGGCAAAAATCTCCCCGACAAGTGAGGCAAGCTTTTCCTCCTCGATTTCGGCTTCAATATCCTGCCGTCTTCTTCCTTCCTTCCTTTCACCTGCGGTGTTTGGAATTTCCTTTGCTTCAGGCTCCGGCTTTTCCTCAGAGGCTGTTGAAGCCTTTCCTGCATCATAGCTGCGAGGCTCCTCGGAAGCCTTCTGAACCTGCTCATCAATAAAGCCCAGCTCCCTTCCGATTGCCTCCATAAAAGCACTTTCCTCCGGCTCCTCACTGCCGTATTCCTCTTTTACAGGTCCGGCTTCTGCCGTTTCAGGGTCCTTTATGCCATTCCGTTCAGCTGCTGCCTGTGTATTTTCAAGCTCCTCGCGTCTCTGCTGCTTTTTCTCTGCCTTTTTCTGGGCGCGTGTTTTCTTCTTGGATTTAACCGTTTTTCCCGAAGTCTGTCCGTCCGCAGCAGTATCGTCCGCTATACCTTCCCTTTCGTCCCTACCGGATGAAAAATCAGCCGCAGCCGTCATGTCACCGTCAAATTCCCGGTCACTGTCGGCCTTCTGTGCATTTTCAAGCGCCTCTAAGGCCTCCTTTGTTATCCAGCCGCCGGGAGCCAGTCTGGTATCACCGAGATTTTCTGTCTTCTCCGTGTCCTGTACGTTCCCTGCAGCCCCTGCAGGTGCAATACCCGGCCGCGTATCAGTCAGCTTAGCACCATTTGCTTCCTTTGCCTGCTTAGCTGCCGTCGGAACCTCCACCTGCTTTTCCCGGTCGTCTTTCCTTCCCGCAAAGCCATCGTTTGCGGTTTTTTCAGACATCTCCTTTAAGGACAGCTCACCCTGATAATAAGCCTTCAGCACCTTTGCACGTTCTACCGACTCGCCGTTACCGAACCATAGAATTACCTCATCACAGGTTTTTACACACTTCTCTTCGTTGCCCATCTTATGATAAACCTTGGCAAGCTCATAGCCCCAGTTATCAAAGAATTCTGCCGCCTTCAGTGCCTCAAGACTTGCCGCAAGCTCCTCAAGGGGACGGTTCTTCAGACGGTCTATTTTATACCTGAAAATATAATTATAGTAATCATTGGGAGCAAGCTCCTTATACTCTGAATAGTATTCCTCAGCCTCCTCAGGCTGCTTCAGCCTGATCGACAGATTGACAAGCTCCATTACCACACGACGGCTTTTCTGGCGTCCATGCATTACACAGAAGCACTCCTTTGCCTTACTCAGCATTCCGTTATGAAGATAAACCTGCGCAAGAACACTGCAGTCGAAATTACTTTTAATCTTTTCAGGGTCCATTCCGTCCGTCAGCTCAAGCGCCTCTTCATTTTTCCCCTGACGGAGCAGCTCCCTGATTTCCTCTATCTTCACATAATTTTTATATCTGTCCAAACCGTTACCTCCAAACTACCCTAAACACTTTACAGTTCATTCTGCTGCCCTTGCAAGCAGTTCCGAAAGAGAGCTGCTTCCAAACTGCTCCAGAACCTCTGCTTTTTCACCGCATGCAAGACATTTCCCCTTATTCATTACACAAATATGGGTACTGATTCTTTCAACCTCTTCCATGTAATGTCCGACATATATTACCGCAACACCTGAATCGCGCAGGGCCTCTATAGCCTTCAGTATCTGATTTCCCGACTGCATATCAATACCTGTCGTAGGCTCGTCGAGTACAACCAGCGAAGGTCTGTGAAGCAGGGCAACTCCGATATTAAGCCTTCTCTTCATACCTCCGGAATACTCGCTCACGCGCTTTTTAAGAAGCTTTTCATCGAAGGAAATGATCTCACATACCCTTTTTATTTCCTCCTTCAGACTTTTCTGGGGCACACCATAGCTTTTCCCCCAGAACTTCAGATTGTCAAGCCCGTTAAGTGTCTCATACAGTGCTATATCCTGCGGGACAAAGCCCATAGCCTTTCTTATGACTGCAGGATTCTCCGCTATATTCTGTCCGTCAAACAGAATCACTCCCGAATCCGGTCTGATAATTGTTGCAATCATCTGCAGCACTGTCGATTTACCGGCACCATTGGCACCGACAATGCCAAGCACCTGCCCCGGCTCAACATTAAACGACAGCTCGGATACTGCCGTCATCCCTCTGTATTTTTTTGATACCTTCTGTAATTCAAGCATATATTTTTCTCCACATTATCCGAATCAGGCTCCCGATACCTGCGGGCGGTCTGTCAAGCCCGTGACCGCTTCGCCTGTATATTAAGTGCATTCCGGCTTTAGAGCTCCTTATAAAACCTCATTGTATTTTTAAGCTCTGCAGGCAGTGTCACTCCGTTTTTCTCCAGCGAACGGTAGCGGATTTCCAGCTCGTGAACCTTTCTCGTGCGCTCCCGGCTGTTTTTCTGGAATGCTTCCTCAAACATCGGCTGCCGTACAAGGTTGTTGCGTACGGACGCACAGAAGGGACAGTAGGTAGCCATTATTTCCCGCGCCACCTTATTGAGACGGACGGAGCCGATTGCCTCGGATTTCATCCACAGCTCATAATCCATGGCAAAAATCCTGCTTAAGGAATTTCGTCCGCGCTGTATCTGCAGCTTCAGCTTCTCCCGTTTTTCCTCCGACAGATCCTTATTCTTCCTGAAGAACTGGATATAGTCCGAATAATCTGCCGTCAGCGATTCATACTGTATATTGTTCCAATTGGCTCCCTGGATTGTCTTGCAAAGTGCCCACCTGAATTCTCCAAGCGCCTTAATCATCATATCACGCAGATCTGAAAAGGTAAGGATTCCGGTAAAAAACCTGCCCTTTGTATCACGCTTCCTTCCCGTGATTTCCTGCCACATTATTACATTCGATGCCACAGTCGGGCAGAGGATGATATCCGGGAATACCTCCCTTTGGATTACCTCCCTCTCTATCCCAAGCTCAGGACGCGCATACATTGCCTCCCTGTAAAATACAGTATAGTCAAGCCTTGATAATTCCAAAACCGTTTCATTGATCTGCTTTGCGGAATTGTACGCCCTTAATACCTCCCCAAGCAGCTGCTCGGAATGAAGTATCGGCACAAAGGTGGAAAGCTGACCGTTCACAATCCTGTTCACCTTTCCAAATACATTCTTTATTTCATAATCAAGCTTCATGGCGCTGTTCGTCTGAAGCTCCTTTTCCTTTTCCTCAGAAATTCTTCCCTGCTTGCGAAGGTCACGCAGCACCTCGGTATAGTCCTGCCCCAGATCGTTCCTCGAGGGCTCCTTTTCGCCCCTGAAAACTGCGGTCAGCCACTGCCTCATGGTATAAACACCGCAGGGTTCATTAAAGGTGACGGGCGTAATCTGAAGCAGCTGCTCCAGCTGTCCCTGTTCAAGCAGCTTTTCACTCAGATATCCGTAATCAAGGAAAAGCTCGACAGCCTTCGGAGGCTTCTTTTTAGCCCCAAGCGTTTTCCCGAGTGTCTGTCCGTAAAGTGCGTAAAAATGCTCTGTCAGGCCTCTTCTTAAAAGCTTCAGCCTGTCATCTGAGCTCTCCCTGTCCAAAAGTCCCTCATACTGCTCCAGAAGTCCCTTCAGCTCCTCTGCGGCTTCATCCGGATAGTGTGCAAACTTTATAATCTGTTCATATGAACCGCGAAGGGAATTCATTTCCGCGGTCACATCAATCTCCTCCATTATATGTACGCGCTTATTTCCCCTGATATCAATACCGTTTAATGCCTTTTCCCTCATTTCCGCGAGAAAAACGGTATCTGATTCAGTACAAAGCTCGCGCCCGGTACGTGTCCTGAAAAACTCCTCTGTTTCCTTACCCAGTTCACGACATTTTTCAGCAATTTCCATTGCCACCGGAGTAGGCAGACCGTTCTTTTTGGCATCAAGGTCAAGAAGAAGGAAATTGCGGTACAGGGACTCCTCGATATCACCGTATAAAAGCTCATACATACCGGCAATATAGTCTGACAGTTCATTGCAGACATCAGACATTACTTCTGTTACGCCATACATTTCATGAAGCACCTTTACAGTCAGCAGGGTGCTCGCATTATAATAATTCTTTAATATCTCATAGGGCATTGCTGCATATTCGTGATAAATATCAAAGGACATTTCCTCCGGAGCCGAAATTTCCTCCCTCGTCTCCAAACGGCTGATTTCAGGAATCAGCTCCGGCCTGCAGCCTGCCTGCCGGGCCTCGTTGATATATATCGGATAGTTTTCATGTAAAAATCCATACAGCTTATCTGCTATTTCCGACAGCTGGAAATACTGTTTTTCCAGCTCATTAATAATCTTTATCTGGCTATATACGGCCGGACCGCTGCACTCCCTGTGCTGGCCGACAAAGTCCTCCAGAAGCGTCGGACTTTCAGATGCAAACGCGTATACCACCGTCTCCTCTTCCGCACTGGCGCAAAAGGAATATGCCCCATTTACATAATCCTCCGCAAAAAGCAGCGAACCGGCCCCGACAATTGTCGAAAAGCTGTTGCCGAAAAGCCTGACCTTTCCCTTCAGAACCATATATGCGGCTTCCGGCTTTTCGCCCTCTATAGCAAGCATTTCACCGGCCTGCAGCTGATTGTTTGAATTAATAACCATTGCACTACCCCATCCCTGTTAATATCCTGCAAATTCTGTTAATATCCCGTCGATCAGTTACCGTTCACAGCCCGTTTAAACTGATTTATGACAATACATTATGTCCCAATATGATTATATGTTATTAGCAAAAAAAAAACAACCACTAACGTGGTTAAAGGGATAGGATAGAAATATTTATTACCATTCAAGGTCCTGTAGTCAATGATATTCGCAATCCGCTTCGCTACCTGCTCATATAAAAGCGGCAGCGGATGCTCTTTTTCTTTTATAAAAAATCGCACGCCCGGCGTTGAATACATGACATCATCGTTACCGGTACAGTTAACTCGATCCAGGCACCCTCGCGGCACATAAAAGACACTCCTTATGGCTGCTGTATTCCTACCCTGACCAGATTCGAAGGCTCCTATTGCGCAAGACCCAAACGTCAAACATCACTTATACCGGGCAGCCTGACACCAGAATACCCGAAGCCGGACATCACCCCTGCTATAGCGGATTGCAGGTACAGGGCACCGCTGACTCCCCGGCTGTGCGACTTGATTAGTATACATTTTTTTTCCGATAAAGTCAAGGACTGTATTTTTTATATTTACCCGGACTGTATTTTTTATATTTACCCGGTATTTTTTATATTTACCCGGCGGAAGCCTTACCCACTTTTCTTCTTCCGGCAGCTGCCGTCCATAACCGGATAATAAATGTCCACACGCCTGTAAATATTATTGTTTGACTGTGAACAGCAACTTGCGTTATACTAAATTGGCTGCAGCCCATAAAAGCTTTATGATTTATGGCAGCTATACGGAATGGAATATCCAAAAAATGTGAGGAGAAAATGATTTTGAAAAAAACGGTGTGTATATTGCTTACAGCACTTATTCTTATCAGCCTGTGCAATGTAAATGTAAATGCAAAGACTACAGATAAGGCTGCAGGACAGGACAAAAAAACAGAGGGCTCCACGGCAAAGGCAGACTCCGGACCTCAGATCGAGGCCTCCTATACAAGACATAACGGTGTGGCAACCGTAGTATGGAGCATTACCTCTTCCAATGAAATCGTGTCGGTTAAATACCTGCGCGGCAGCTATAAAAGCGTTAAGAATTCCAAATGGAGTACAAAGGCAAAGGATATCACAAAAAAATCCTCCTTCAAGGTAAAAAAGGCCGGTACCTACAGCATTATGGCAGAGGACAGCAAGGGACGCAAAAGCATCACACGGATAAAGGTGGAGCCGGAGCTTCGTGCTGTATGGATAGCCTACTACGATTTCAGCGATTCTGCAGGAATGAACGAGACTGATTTCACAGGCTATGTCCGGACAATGTTTGATAACTGCGTAAATGCAGGCATGAATGCCGTGATGGTCCATGTACGTCCCTACGGCGATGCCATGTATCCTTCAAAATATTTTCCCTGGTCAAAATATGCCTCCGGCACACAGGGCGTAAATCCGGGGTATGACCCGCTTGCCATAATGATAGAGGAAGCCCACGCACGGAATCTTGAATTCCATGCATGGCTCAATCCCTACAGGGTCACCGCCTCCACGACCGATGTTTCCTATCTTTCCGAGGATAATAAGGCACGAATATGGCGTACAAACAGCAAAACCTCCGACGACAGGAACGTTCTTGCATACGGCAAACAGCTTTATTACAATCCGGCAAAATCAGCCGTCAGGAAGCTGATTATAAACGGGATTAAGGAAATCGTAGCAAATTATGATGTAGACGGAATACATTTTGACGACTATTTTTACCCGGACTGGCTTGGCGACTGGCCTACGGTCGGCGGCTATGACAAGGTATTTGATTATGTGGAATATGAGGAATATGTCGCTAAATGTAAGCAGAAAAACAAGACCCCGATGGATATCGTAAAATGGCGTCAGGAAAACGTAAACAAGCTTATACGCGGTATTTACAAGGCTGTAAAGGAAATAAATCCCGAGGTCGTTTTCGGAATCAGTCCCGGCGGCTTTCTTGATTATCTTATAGCCGAAAACAGATATTATGTGGATTTTCCTACCTGGATGTCAACTCCCGGCTATATCGACTACATATGTCCGCAGCTCTACTGGAGCTTTGACCCGGATAATGTCTACCCCTATGATACAACCCTTGACCGCTGGCTGGAATACAGGACACTTGACTCCGTAGAGGTTTACTGCGGCCTCGGTCTTTACAAGGCGACACTTGGTAATACCGGGAGCAATGAGGTGGATAAGGAGTGGGGCGAGAAGGATATTCTTGCAAGAATGATAAAATACGGCAGAAATACAAAATCCGTAGGCGGATATATAATATTTGACTATTCAGACCTTATCAGCAGTGTAAATGCCAAAACGGTTGATGAGATGGAAAAAATGTGGTAAATGCCCTGAAATATCTGACAGGAGGATTTGCGGATGAGTAGCGGAAAGACAGAAAATCCGGCAAAAAACTTAACTCGAAAAAGAATTATATTAGTAATTATCATTATCTGTACACTCACCGTTATATGGGGACATTCCTTTATGTCCGGCGAGCAGTCCGGAGCAGAAAGCAGCTTTATTTTTAAAATTCTTCAGCCCTTTCTTGATTTTTTCGCAGGTGAAGGCAACTCCACAGAGCTGTTTGTACGAAAGGCCGCCCATTTTACCGAGTTCTTTGTCCTTGGTACGGAGTTTTTTTTACTTATGCTGCTGACCATAGGCAGAAAAAAAACAGAGAAGCCTCAGCGCCTCCCTGTTATGATGGTAAATGCATGGGCACTCGGTACCTTATGTGCCCTCACGGATGAAACAATCCAGCTTTTTTCATCCGGACGCGGCTCGGCCGTTTCCGATGTATGGCTGGACTCGGCCGGATGCCTGTGCAGCGTACTTCTTGGCAGTCTGGTCTATATATTGAAGCGCAGAAGAAAGCAGTCTGCAGAATCATAAAGCACAGCCGGACGACTGCACTCCGTATTATTATTCAGCTGCCTCCCGTGCCTTCATATCCTCTATTTCGGCTCTGCGTTTGATACCATCGCTCACCCTTCGAAGAATGAAGCTCACAACAACTGCAACGACGGTAATGGCAACTCCCCTTGCAAGTATAGGGCGGAGGATTGTAGCATATTCATGCTCGTCCATGATTCCCTGGTGATACAGCTCAAAGGACCAGTATGCCCAATATATAAAGCCTCCCAGTGCGACACACCACAAAAAGATACGGAAACCGAACAGGATTCGTACAGTCCTTTTATCATCCTCCTTAAGTGTAAAGGTCATTTTGCGTGAATAATTCTGTGACATATGTTCAACCTCCGTTATTATTCCGTTTCTGTATCCGATTATACACGAATATTCCTGCCAGGCTGATGGCAAAGGTGATGACAAAAACTATCACCGCTCCAATATAATTCCCGGTTCCAAGGGCATCTCCGCCAAGCGTTGAGGAAATGATGGACGGAAACCGGCATACTATACATATAAACATCAAAAGGCCCAGCGGGATATCGGTAAGCCCGGCAAAATAACACAGCAGATCCTTTGGTGTTCCCGGCAGAAGAAATAATATGGTAAATATCATCGTTTTTTTATTGGAGGTATGAAGAAATTTCAGACCTTCAATTTTTTCCTTTGAGAAAAATATTTCTAAAATCCGGATGCCGAATTTCCGGACAAGAAGCAAAACAAGCACGCTTCCGAGAGCCTCACCCAAAAAGCAGAGAACCGTACCCTTAAATGCCCCGAAGGCATAGCCGGCTACAAGCTCAAAGGGTTCTCCCGGCATAAAGGCAACCACTATCTGAAACAGCACGATTGCCACAAAGCATACAGGGCCCCATACGCCCTTCTCTGTCACCCACAGCCTGAACTTATCCGGTGTCTTTGCAAGCCTTATTATGGGAATCCCCACAAAAATACAGCATAACACCAGCACAACCACTACAAGTGCAATGCATATTCCTGCGATAATCCGTTGCTTCTTATTGTTTTCGTTTCTATTATTTTCGTCTCTATTGCCTTCGTTTTTATTATCACAATCCAATTCAGATTCTTTTTCTTTCTTTATTATTCCCCTGCTCATTTTTTCTCCTAAAAATACGGAAGCAAAGGTACCGCCTTCCGTTACCGCAGCATAAAACAAACATGCCCGGCTGATTTCAGTATATCAGAAAATCCATCAACAATACAATCTATTTTTCCATTCAGAATCAAAACAAAGGTGCATGGAAGTTTCCACGCACCCTTAATTTATTTTTAATTCACTTATTTTCTATTCAGACTGTAGTAAGCTTTGCAGGATTAAGCTTGATGCCGGGGCCCATAGAAGAAGCGATTGTAGCGCTCTTGATATACTGTCCCTTTGCTGCTGCAGGCTTAGCCTTGTTAAGTGCACCGATAAGTGCATTGAGGTTGTCTGAAAGCTGCTCTTCTGTAAAGCTCTTCTTGCCGATAGGGCAATGAACAATGTTTGTCTTGTCAAGACGGTACTCAATCTTACCGGCTTTAATATCCTTGATAGCGCCGGCAACATCCATTGTAACTGTACCTGTCTTAGGGTTAGGCATTAAGCCCTTAGGTCCGAGAACACGACCGAGACGTCCAACAACGCCCATCATGTCGGGTGTAGCAACAACTACATCGAACTCAAACCAGCCATCGTTCTGAATCTTGGGGATAAGCTCATCGCCGCCAACGTAATCAGCACCTGCTGCCTCAGCCTCTGCTACCTTAGGTCCCTTTGCGAAAACAAGAACACGTACGCTCTTACCTGTTCCATGAGGAAGAACAAGAGCGCCACGGATCTGCTGATCTGCATGACGTCCGTCAAGACCCATACGGAAATGTGCCTCGATTGTCTCATCGAACTTAGCTACTGCTGTCTTCTTTACTAAACTACAAGCTTCATCTACCTCGTAAAGTGCGGTCTTGTCAATAAGTTTTACCGCATCCTGATAGTGTTTTCCTCTTTTCATTCGTATCCTCCTAGTGGTAATACCGGGCAATTGACCCTTCCACGTTCATAGTATTAATGTGTTGAAGGCATCTGCCTCCAATAGTTTCGTACCTGACTGACCGGATGTATCGGCCTATAGCCGGTTTGGCATCGGACCAGTCTCCGCCATTATCAATCCTCAACAACGATACCCATGCTGCGTGCGGTACCTGCGATCATGCTTGTTGCTGCTTCAATGCTTGCTGCATTAAGGTCGGGCATCTTTCTTTCAGCGATCTTCTGAACCTCTGAACGCTTGATGGTAGCAACCTTATTCTTGTTAGGCTGACCTGAAGCTGACTTCAGATTGCATGCCTTCTTTAAAAGAACTGCTGCGGGAGGAGTCTTTGTGATGAAACTGAATGTTCTGTCTGCATATACAGTGATAACTACGGGGATGATAAGATCGCCCTGATCTGCTGTTCTTGCATTAAACTCCTTGGTAAACTGTACGATATTAACACCATGCTGTCCAAGTGCGGGACCTACGGGAGGCGCAGGTGTTGCCTTTCCAGCCGGAATCTGTAACTTGATATAACCTGTAACTTTCTTAGCCATTTTAATCCTCGATTCTGTGCCCTCACGGCACCATTTATTTACATATCTGACCTGACATCCGTCATCGGAATTTCAACGGGTGTCTCTCTACCAAACATATCAATACTGATCGTTACGGTCTCTTTAACTTCATTTATGGCCTTAACAATACCCTGAGTATTTTCCCATGCTCCCGAAAGGATGGTGACTGTATCGCCAACCTCAAAATCAAGCATGATTTCATCCTCAGCGCCAATACCCATATTCTTCATTTCTGCTTCAGAAAGAGGAACGGGCTTTGATCCGGGACCAACGAAGCCTGTGACACCACGTGTATTTCTTACGACATACCAGGTATCATCATTCATAATCATATGGATCAAAACATATCCGGGGAACAGCTTTTTCTGAACGAGCTTCTTTACGCCATTCTTAATCTCGGTTACATTCTGAAGAGGTACCGAAACCTCAAGGATCTGATCCTGAAGACCTCTGTTTTCGATTGTTTTCTCAATGTTTGCTTTTACTTTGTTCTCATACCCGGAATAGGTATGAACAACATACCAATTAGCTTCTGCCATGCTTTACTCCATTCCTGTCTATGATCTAAGCAAAACTCAAATGATAACCTTGTCGAGACCAAGCTTGATTGCTGCATCTATCAAAGCGATAAGAGCTCCAACAACGACAGAAATGATAACTACTGCAACTGACTCTTTGGCAAGAGTGGACTTACTGGGCCAGGTAATCTTCTTGAATTCCTTTGCCATACCCTTGAAAAAGCCCTGCTTTGCCTTATTCTCTGTAACGTCTGCCATAGTGCACCTTCCTTTCTACTATTTGGTTTCCTTGTGCATCGTATGCTTCTTACAGAATCTGCAATACTTCTTAGTTTCCATTCTGTCAGGATGATTCTTCTTTTCTTTCGTCATGTTGTAATTACGTTGCTTGCATTCTGTACATGCTAATGTAATCTTTACTCGCACAACTTCCACCTCCATCTTTTTTACTCACGGACACTGTGGTAGTTTGTCCGTGGCCTATATTTTAATGCTGAGCGCAACAAAAAAAGAACTGTCGCCAGCCTCACTACTTTATCACGGATTGCAAGTACTGTCAAGTTCTTTTTCCTATTTTCAGCTATTTTCTTTTCCTTATTATTCAATGCGGCGTTCATCATCAATTTACCAAACCGTCTGTCGCTTTCATTATCACCTTGATACTCTTCTCAACCTGTTTTCTCGGCAGCATGAGCATGTGCCCGCAGCCGCAGCATTTCAGCCTGAAATCGATTCCCACGCGCAGGACATCCCATTCCGTGCTGCCACACGGATGCGCTTTTTTCAATTTTACTTTATCCCCAACCTGAACATCCATATCAATCTCCATGCCACGACTAAAAAGAGCGGATAATGACCTTCCACACTATTTCCATTAAGCTAAAAATCCTCTTTTGGCACCGCTTGCATTGATATCCGTTTCATTCAGGGAATCACGTCCATAGGTCAGCCCTGCATATATTGTCTGGGTATTTTCCATTACACTGCCGCTGTCATCCTGCAGTGATATTGAATCAAAGGACTGGCGGAGCCTGAATATCACATTACCTGCCGCCTCAAGTCCCCTGTCCTTTCCGGACATCTCGCTTGCAATCAGTATACGCTGTACATAAGTATACAACTGAAAAAGATTTTTGGAAAGGGAATATTTAAAATCTAATGAAGTAATTAATTCTGACAGGAAACGCTGCGCCTGCTTTGTCTGTGTACGGAAGGCTGAAACATCGCCGTTTTCGCAGGATTCAAGCGCATCCCGGATGTAATCGAGTATAATGTCATATGTAATGACCACAAGCTCTGTCCTGTTTGCCTGGCTTACCCTGCGTGTATAATCCTTCTGTTTTTCCTTATCCATTATCATCCGTTTTCCCTCACACCAAAGCCTCCGTTTCGGCTTCAGCGGCTTCCCTTATGGTTATTTTTATGGTTATTTCTTTGTGTCTGTTTTTATACGTCTTCCGGTTCCGCCTGTTTATCCTGCATCTATGCCTCTTTTACGTCTTCAGCATCAGCCGTTTAATAAGGTAAGAATGTTCTGAGGTCTTTCATTTGCCTGTGAAAGCATCGCTGTACCTGCCTGGCTCAAAACGCTCTGCTGCGTATACTCAGTCATTTCCTCAGCCATATCCACATCCTCGATACGTGACATAGCCTCTGTCATGTTCAGGTCGCTTGTTTCAAGGTTGTTGATGGTATGCTCAAGTCTGTTCTGATATGCTCCAAGCTTTGCCCTGATGGCCGAAACCTCGTTTACTGCATTATCAAAAAGTGTAATGGCCTGCTCTGCGCCCTCCTGGGTACATACATTTGCATTTTTAAAGCCAAGGGTAAGCGGGTCGATACGGGGGATTTTTACCTCCATATTCTGGTCCTCGTTGGCACCTACCTGAAGGTACATTGTTCCGGCATCAAGAAGTGTTGAAACAACCTCAACCTCATCACCTTCGGTAGCCGAGCCCTCATCAGAGCCGTCACCGAGAGGATCTGCGAAATCCGTTCCGCTTGTTCCTGCCGCAATCTGGAAGCGCATTTCAAATTCGTTGTTATCACGGACATAAACTATATCACCATCACCAAAGGCCGTGGCTGTAGGTGAAAAGCCCTCACCAAGGGAAACCTCTGCATCATAGCCGTGTGCGGTAACAGTTTCCGTACTGAGCCCGAAGAGGTCTGCAAGCTCCTCGCTGTTGCACTGAATACTGATTTTCTGTGTGGAGCCGTAGCCGTTGCTCATAAATATCAGGTCTCCGCCGCCGATTTCGGTCTGCTCGTAGCCTGCTGTTTCCGCAGGACCGTCAGGATCGGGACCGTCACCGAAAAAGGTTGTGATATTCATCTGGCTGCAAGTATCACGAAGCCTTGAAAAGCAGCTTTCAAGCGACATTCCCTCTGTGAAATAAATGGGGCATCCGTTGATGGTAATGCAGCCGCCCTCACCCTCACCGATTTCATCAAAGGCAGGGGCTCCGGCATGAACAACTGCCTGTCTGGGATCCTGAGTCACTACAAGATTATATTCTATGCAGTCTACAGAATCACTGCTGTAAACAATATTCACGCCCTCGTTGTCTGTATATGAATTGTTGTCGATGTTTCCGTCAAGAAGAGTCTTTGTATTAAATTCCGTAGACTCCGAAATTCGCTGTATTTCAGCCGACAGCTGGTTGATTTCCTGCTGGATTGCCATTCTGTCCTCTGTGGTATTTGTTCCGTTGGCTGCCTGAACGGACAGCTGACGCATACGCTGAAGCATCGAGGTGATTTCCGTAAGGGCACCCTCTGCGGTCTGGATTACCGAAATACCGTCCGAGCTGTTCATTGAAGCACGTTCAAGTCCCTCAATCTGAGTCTTCATTTTTCTGGAAATTGCCATGCCGGCAGCATCATCAGAGGCCTGATTGATCCTAAGACCTGATGACAGCCTCTCAAGAGCCTTATCGAGTGCATTGTCTGTCCTGCGCATCTGTGCATTTGTATTAATGGCTGAAATATTGTGGTTAATTCTCATATAAATCCTCCCCCGTCTGCCGGCCCGTAAGCCTGCTTACTTAATTATTGACTGTGTTTTTATTCCGACATTACTATTTACATGAATGTAGCTACGAAGCTTCGTGCCGCCCTGTACAAAAGGTTTGTATTGATTTTGGGCTGTGCCTTTGCACCTCCCTCACCAAGCTTTGCCTGAGTGAGTCTCTTCATATATCTCGTCTCGCTTTCGCTTCCCTGTGCGAGCCGTATATCGTCTGCCTTCAGTCCGATTCCGTACAGCGAGGTCTGGAAGCGTCTGAGCTTTCCGTCGAGCTCATGAAGTGCAGAGGAGCTGTCGCAGTAAATCCTTCCGGTGATGCCCATCTGATATTCATTTTCCCTTTCTTCGGTCCCGCTCTCAAGCGAAACGCTCGAATAGGTGCCCGTCATCAGACCGTCATCAGAATTCCCGCTGCCTGTGGACCCGCCAAGGTAGGAGGCTCTCATCATAACGAGTGACATATCGGCCGTCAGATTGTAGTCTGCAGTCTTCAGCTGGATTGAAAGAGTACCCGCATTTCCCGTATTGTTTATAATGGTCAGATTAATGCTTGCGGGAGACTCACCGTCCTCAACGGTAAATCTGTAATGCCTGCTTGCCGCAAGATTTCTGATGAGCCCAAGACGGTCAAGCTGCTCCGTCAGGCTGACTGAATTTGCCGCGTTAATGCTTGTCTCAAAGGCCTGTCTTGCCCTTGCATTTGCAATTCTGGTACGGATTCCCAAAAGCTCGTCCGTATCAAGCTCGCTCTCAAGCGCACTTGCCAGCTGCTGCTTTGTCACCAGAGTCCAGTCGATATTTTTTGCTGTTCCGGGCTCTGTTCCGTCGTCTGCACCCTCCATCGGAATTCCGAGCTCGGAGGCGGCTGCCTTGATATTAACAAAGCTGTCCTTCAGACCAAACGCCTTTAAAAATTCTCTTGTTCCATGATTTGAACTCATAACGTTTCTGATCAGATCTGCCCTTTCAGAGTCAATATGCTCTGAATTATCCATCCCTCTGTTAAGCTCTCCGGCTGTTGCATTCATTTCTTCTTTTTCCTCCTTGATAATCCTGTCCGCAAGTCCTTCAATAGTCATTGCTTCTGCGTCTTCTCCTTCTAACGCCCTGCTCCAGGCCATCGGCCTGTCATGTCCGGTAAGCTCCTTTACCAGACGTGTTTCATAAGTAATTGCCTCGTCCTCCATATCCGTCTGCGGATCGAAGCTGTGTCTTCGGCCTGTTCCAAGGCCGTTCAGAATCTGGTCCGTGATGGAATTTGAATAGGAGGTCTCCCTGATTTCCGTTTCATCATCAATATCTGCATCTATGGAGGTTTTACCGCTTCTTACCTCTGTCATGAGATTGCCGAGGGTAAGCTGCTTTCCGGACCTTACTGCCGCTCCTATTGCCGCTCCGTCCGATTTCTCAAGCTGATACAGCAGGCGGTATATCCCAATGTAGCCGCTGCGCTGTTCGGGTGTTATCTGCCCCGATTCCTCCATTTTTACAAGGAAGCTGCTGTATTTCTCCTCCGGTGTGGGCCCCAGCTCCTCTAAAATCCCGTCCAGTTCGTAGGATAATCTGTCCACCGTTGCATCCAGCGGATTGATTCCCCTCTTTAAAAGCTCCATTACCACAGGAGGCGTCAGCCGTTCTGTCAGGCGTGTTACCTTTGCATCATAATATTTAATGCTTTCAACATTTTCGGCTGTTATTTCCATACTGTTATAGCCGAGTATCCTTACCGCCCTGCGGTTTGCCTCTGTCAGCTCTATGCCATTTGTTTCAAGCAGACTGTCCATATTTGAAAAGGCCTTTTTAATGGAATCGCCAAGGTCCTTTCTTATTTCGGTTGCACCGTTTTCGTATGCCCTTAATGCCTCCTGCGAGGCATTTCGGGCTGATGGTGCCTGCACATTTCCTTCAATGTCCTCAAAGCCGGTTCCCTCTCCAAGAAGCCTTGCCCTAAGGTTTATTGCTCTTTCTGCCAGTCCCCTGAAGGTGATTTCATGCCTTTCCCCAAGGGTATCTGCCAATACTGCTGCCGGTGCCTTTCTAAGACCTGACGTATATAAGTCAGTCTCCTCTGCAAGGCTTACCGCCTCAGCGCCTTCTATGGCCTCAGCCTCCGTGACAGATGTACCGCCCGCGGACACCTCCTGTGAAAGATTTCTGAAATACTCCCTCTGAAGCTCCCTTAAGCCTGCAACAACCTGCTCAATACCGTCTGTTGCAACGCTTATGCCCTTTGCCAGCATCTTCTGTCCTGCTTCAACAGTCAGCTTCAGACGTATTTCCTCAAGCTGAAGCTTTGCTGTTATTTCCTGACCTGTCATACCGGCCGAAAGACCTTCCGCTATTTTCGGATTTTCTGCCAGCTTCTGCTCTGCACCGGCAAGCTGTTCAATGGATACCGGCGCATTTTTCTGTGCCTCGGGCTGCTCAACGCCTGCTGCCGATCCCCTGAACACAAGCCTGATTGCATTATCCGAAATAGTGTGTACTTTTCTTATCGTTCCGATAATGCTTTCCTGCTCAGCCTGCTCCTTCACAAAGGCCTCACCGGTCAATATGGCGTCTGCCGGCTGTCTGCCCTGCCTCAAAGCATTAACTGCCGCATTCAGATTTGAAGCCCTGAATTCATCAGCTGCATTCTCCCCGCTTTGAAGGGCCCTTCCTGCCAGAGCCTTCAGCTCCTGACGGAATATCATGTTATCCTCCGTCAATGGAAGGTCGTGCTCCAGAAGCCATCTCGCATCCGAAAGAGTCGCCCTGTCGGTAAAATTCCTGCTGTTTACTGAATTTACGACTGCCTCTGCACTCTTCTCAAGCTGCCTCCAGTCCTCCTCAGCAATAGGAGTAAATTTCGATACGCCGCTGTAAACTGCTTTATATATATTTGATGGAGTGGCCTCAAGCTCCCGGCCGATCATATATGCCATTGAATTATCATTGAGCCGTCCTGCCGCATCAGCCATGCCGGCTGCAGCCTTCACCGCATCAATGTTTTCATCTGTTATCGGAAGGTCCGCCCTGTAAAGAAGCTCTGCAATCCTTTTCTCACCGGCGGTATTGAAATGGCTTCCGACTGCCATCCGTTCGATTTCGGCATCCCTTGTCCTGATGGAATCAACAGCCTCGTCAACCAGTTCAGCCTTAAATACCCTGCCTTCCTTTATCCTTGCAAGTGCCCTTACAAGTCTCTCCGAAGCGAAACGCTCCAGCGTCATTCCCTCGTATTTCAGCCTTGAGTAATCCTCATCGCTCATGTTTTTTATCGAATCATTGTCTTCCTTTTCCTCGTCCCCCATGACCTCTGAAAAATCCTCTATCATCTGGGGAAGTGAAGGGTCAACCTTTAAAAAGCTCATTTTCTGGGCTATGCCGTCTGCATTCTCCAGAGTCAGATCCTTTAAGACAACCTTCTGGGGCGTAACACTCACAACCTCAAAGCTCCGAAGCTGTCCGACCTCCGGGTTTTTCATAAGCTCCCTCGGAAGCGTCATCCGGCGGCCATCCGTGTCAGACATCCTCTGTCCGGCCGTCCCATCAAAAGAAGCGACTAATTCCTTTTTATCTCCAAAGAGAATGGTCGCCTTATCATCATCCAGCGCCGTGATAAGTCCGTCCACTACCATCCCTTCCCTAAAGAAGGATGCAGCGCCGTCGTTATTCACGGTCACATTATTCAGTTTGCCGCTGTAAAGGTCGTCTATTCTCACAATTATCCTCATTCCCTGCACGCAGGCGCAGATACAGATGCTGCTCCTGCCCCGACCCGATACTTCCGTTTACCCGGTCTGCAATAATCTTTAGACGTCCCTGTCTTACTTTGTTCTGTGCTGTTTATTTCGGATGAGGCAACAAAAAACTTAACCTTTTGTGTTAAAAATACCATAAAAAAGTTTAAAATTTGTAAGGCTGACTGCTGATTAGCTTTCTTATTAGATGATGAATTAGCAATCATAACCACAAAAAAAGCAATATCAACAATGCAAAAACATATCTTCTGTGATATTCTTTAGAAAATACCACTCTTAAGGAAAGGATGGACAATATTGTGAATACATTTCCGCAAATAACCAAGCTTGAAAACGGAGGCAAAATATGGTCAAACCGCTGGAACACCTTTGAGGCAGCCGTCTATGTTCCCGCAACCGATAAACGCGACGATGTCCTGAATTATGGATTCATTGCCCCCTACCTGCTTGTTTTTACACCCGAAAAATTTGATTACGATAAAGCCGTTTCCTTTGCTAAGGAAACAGGGCTTGAAAAGCTTGCATCCGAATTTGCCTCAAGTGTTGTCTTTATTTATCCCTCTGAGGGTGGATGGGCAGATGCCGACAGCCATATTTTTGATGAAATACTGACAAATTCAAAGATTCATCAGTATTATAAGGACGGCGTTGCAATCTGCAAGGACCGCTTCGGCAAACTCCCCGACAGCTACAACATCCGCGGTGCCATTTTCAGGACAAACCTTTATGGTTTCGGTGAATCCGCTGATTATATAGCCAAAAACTGTCTGAAGCACTTTGAAGGCGACGGACTCTGGGGAAGGGCAGACTGTGCGGCTGTTACCTGCATCCTGTCCGGTCTGAGTATTATGCCGGAGGTGCAGGCTGATGATATTCCCGTCATTTCCATCGGGAATTCTGAGGACATAAACGATTACCTGAAGGAGAAGGTTAAATATCTGCTCGTGAAGGATTCCGCTGATTATCTTTATGATTTCTTTTCATTCTCCAAAAAGTTCAGAAGAATGATTGGTCAGCTTGAACTGGATGCAAATCTCGAGGCTGAGGGAATGGTCATCGAGCCCGGCATCGAAACGGTAAATACTTCACCGGACAACGCCGGAGATGATAAGGGTACTGAAACCCATCCAATCGGTTATTTTGCATATTACAACAGGGATATCTTTGATAAGGGACCCGCGCCTCTCCTTCTCGCCTTCCATGGCGGCGGAGACAGTGCCTTTTATATTTCCCATATTTCACAGTGGGCCGATGTCGCACATAAATACAGCTTCCTACTTGTTTCCATCGAAAACCACCTGAACAGCACTGCTACGGAAATGGTAGAACTGGTAGAGCATCTGAAAAAGAAGTATTCCATCGATCCGACAAGAATATATTGCAGCGGCTTTTCCATGGGTGGCTGCAAGAGCTGGGACATAATCGCAGAGCATCCCGAGCTTGTTGCTGCAGCTGCTCCTATGGACGCTACCTTTGAAATGGGGGTTAATGTTTTCGGGCAGCCCTCTCCCTATGAACTGAATACCACCGTATCCGTCCCTGTATTTTATACAGGCGGTGAAATCACACCTCTTCCCGAGCTTCCCTTTCAGGCGCAGAAATGTCTCGACAGGACAAAGTACATACTTGAGCTGAACGGTGCAGATAGGAAATATGATGTTTCACTTGAAAATGCAGACAGCTGGGAAAACAAAATCTGGGGAATAGATGGAGACAGAAGACTTACCTCCTTTGATGCCTCCAGGCAGGCAACCCTTACTATGGAAATGTTCTATTCAGGTTCAAAATGCTATACAGTCCTTGGAAGCATAAGCGGGCAGGGACATGAATGCAGGCCGCATACCTGCGAGCACGCATGGAAATTCCTTTCCAATTTCAGACGTCTTGCGGACGGTACAATTGAAGGCGGCGATATTGAAGAAATCGCAACATCATTACAATAAGCGGCATGACACCCGTGCTGGTTTTATGCCGGTTGGTGTGGCTGTGTCTGAAGACAATTAATTAATGGCGTGTGAAAAAATGAGAAATCATTTTTGAACTGCTCCCCGTCAAGTAGACAAATAAAATAATATAAATTTTTTGCTGCCGTCAGTTCGTCTGGCGGCAGTTTTTATGCTGCTTCAAAATACATTGCATATTTCTCCAATGGAGTCAGTACACCAAGGTTTCGC
>JAZQNG010000096.1:0-38091 GCA_045627205.1 Lachnospiraceae bacterium | reverse complement strand
GGGGATAAATGTGGAATATGTGGTTCGGATGTGAAAAAAATCATTTTCTCGCCACCCTGCGACCCTTTTATCTGCTTTGATGAGGAAAGAAGCTTTCTTGTTGAAAACCTGAAAAAAAGGTTTGGCCTGGAATTTCCTGAGAAGGCCCTGTTTATTGCGGCCAACGGGTGTGAGGACAACATTTTTTACTGGGAGGTTGCCTATAAGGGAGAGATTATTTTAAAAATCACCTTTAGGGGACTTGCTGAGGAAAGCTGGGAGTTCACTCTTTTAAAGGATAGGGCAGAAATTGAGGTTGATGATAAGCATGTTTTTGATGAGGCCGGTTTACAGAAGCTTATAAAGGCAAACAGCCTGCGTCAGAAATATCTTGTGGATACGGCACAGGCACTAATTCTTGAATCGAATGAGTTCTTTTACAATAAGCCTTTGATTTATTTCAGCGGAGGCAAGGAGAGCCTCGTTATGCTTTTGCTTTATTCACAGCTGAATGTGGATGCAAATGTTCTCACCGTGGCTACGGGTGTAGATTTCCCGGATGATATAGCATACACAAAGGATATCAGGAAAAAACTTGATAAAAACAATAATTTTAAATTCTATTTCTACGAGGGCGAAGAGGAAAAGATAATTGCCACACTGAAGGAAAAAAAGCTTCTTTCGGCAAAAGAGCCCTGGTGCAGAAATAATTTCAAGGAAAAGCTTAAAAATCTCGGGACACAGGATATATATGGCGGAACGGATTTTGTAGCGGCAGAGGGAAGCCGCTGGTACGAAAGTGATTATAGGAGAAGATTCCCGAAGATTGATTATATCAAGAGATACCAGTATCAGGCGTGGATTCATCCGCTTGCAGAATGGACCTCATTCGATTCGTGGATTTTCCTGTTTGAGAATGAAGTACCGATGAATCCGGTGTACAAAAAAGGTTTCCAGCGTACCACCTGCTGGCTTTGCCCGGTTGTAAATCCCTACCATATCCAATGCTCAAAGAAATATTATCCTGAGTTATGGGCTAAAATACCGGAGTGCAGACTGGACGCCTTTGATAATGATACCACGAAGGATCTGCCCTTTTAGTATATTGCATAAGGCGCTTCCTTCAGGTTAGAAATAAAAATAGTACGAAAAGCCGATAATGAGACTTTTTGTATTTAGAAAGGCTTGGATATATGGACAGAGGATATCTTGTGGCTTTCTGCGGATTGGACGGCTGTGGAAAGTCAAGAATGATAAGGGAGCTGACAAACGAAAATTTCTGGGGTGAAAAATATAGCCTGTTGCGCCATCCGCCGGATGAGTGGTTTGAAAACCCTAAAATTATGGCTGCTTATCTGGATGGTGAGGGTGAACCTATTTCAGACACGGAGGAGGTAGAATTTGTGGCCCAGCTCCGCGAACAGAAACAGCCTGAAATCCTCAAAAAGGTAACAGCGGGAGAAAATATCATTTTTCACAGATATATATATTCACTTTATACATTTTATGCCGGCAAAATGTCATTGGAGCAGGAGTGGATAAGGTCAAAAATGGATAAGCTGATTGTCCCTGATACGGTAATATATTTGAGATTGTCGGAACACGAATTTTACAGAAGGAATTCTGTGCGGTTTACCTTTCAGGAGGACAGGGATACGGTTAAGCGAATGATAAAATGCTATGATGAGCTGGCAGAACAGTTTAACTGGTCAGTGATAGATGCAGATGTGGACGATGTTCCGGGTAAAGTTAAGAAATGTAAGGAAATAATAAACGCTTTAGATTTAAGCAAAAGTTTGAAAACTTTTGGGGAAATAAAAAACATATAAATTGGAGGTTTGTATAATGAAAATGTATGATGTAGGTTGGGGTGCGATTTCTGCCTGTAACATGAGATGTCAGTTTTGCTACAGCAAGGATGTAAGGTCTGAGGTTGGAGGACAGGATGTAGGCTTAAAGGAGTGGATTGCATTTGTTGACAGCAACCATGAATGTATCGATTCCATCAATTATGGAACAGGCGAGAATTCAATTTCAGACGACTGGTTCAGACTGATTGATTATGTTACAACGAACTACCCTACAATTAAGCAGGCAATTACAACAAATGGTACCCTTTATAAGAGAATGAAGGATAACCCCAAGTATGAAGAACTGGTAAATAAGTGCATAAGTGAGATAGATGTCTCCCTTGATTTCTGTGTTCCTGAGAAGCACAACGAATTAAGAGGTCTGAACAATGCTTATACCAATGCGGTAAATATGCTTGATTACTGCAAGGATAAGGATATTGAGGCTACACTTGTATTTATCGGAATTGAGGATGTTTTAAAGATTGACAATCTTGAAGGTATATTTGATATTGCAGGAAGATGCAAGGCTAAGCTTCGTACCAATATTTTCAGACCTACCAATATTGACCATCCCGGAACAGAGCGCTTTATAGCTAAATATGATACTATTTTGACAACCCTGAAGTGGATCAATGATAATCACAAGATTTTATATCTTGGTGATCCGCTGTTCTCAAACGTTCTGTCAAAGGACAAGAAGAATATAGCTGCAGATCCTTCAGGAGATTCAAGTATCAGAATTCTGTCAAACGGTGATATTACTCCTTCAACATATCTTATTAACAAGGAATTCAGAAAATATAACATTGCTACACCTGAGGTTTTAAAGAACCTTGATTTCGGCGATCTTGGAATGAATGCAACCATTCCTGATGAGTGCGTCGGCTGTAAGTATGCAAATGAGTGCCGTGGTGGTGTTCTGGACAGAAGATATTTGTGGTATAAGACCTTTAATTGCCGCGATCCTTACTGTATTTACCGTGAGGGACATAAGGAGCCTGATTTTAAGGTTGACATCAATCCTGATAATGTTGAGGTTAAATCTGTTCATAAGGATTATCTGCCTACAATGTTCTTTGCTAATTAACCATATGATAAGCTTCCGCAGCGCTTTCGGAATATAGACTTGTCATAACGTGCCAATTTTTTGGCAGTAGCTCTTTTTTATCAATGCAAAAGGCAGCTTATCTGTTCCCCGGAATAAATAAGCTGCCTTTTGCGATATCTTTTAATCTTCACAGTTACTATTGGAGAGCGATACTGTCGCACAGGAAAGATAACAGAAAAACCGTTGATTTACTTCACAAATATGTTAAAATAAGAGCAATATCGTATATTGACTTTTATATCAGATTTTTACGGATAAATAATTGGAAACGGGGGAAAATCACGGATCATGAATGAAAAGAGGCTTCATGTTCATTTCATGGGGATATGCGGAAGCGGATGTGCTTCGGTTGCAATGCTTGCCCATTCGCAGGGATATATTGTATCGGGCTGCGATCAGAGCGATGAATCCTATTATGCACAGGAATTAAAAAAATTAAATATAAAAATATATGTCGGACACAGTGAAGGGCATCTGACGGAGGATGTTGATATAGTTGCGGTTTCTCCTGCAATTTTTGATATAAGTCCGGATAATGAAGAGCTGCTTGCCGCAAAGGCAAAGGGAATCCTTATGACCTGGCAGGAATTTATGGGCAGATATCTGCAGAAGGATAAGAGGGTAATTGCCATTTCAGGTACACACGGAAAGACAACCACAACCTTTATGACGGCCGAGCTTCTGATAGATGCGGGTCTTGACCCGAGCGTCATCGGTGGTTCGGTGTATAAAAAATGGGGAAATGGCGGCAGAAGCGGAGCGTCGGACCTGTTTTTATGCGAGGCGGATGAATTTAACAGGAATTTCCACAACTATTATCCGGAAATCGCTGTCATGAACAATGTTGAGATGGACCACCCGGAATGCTACAATTCCTATGAAGAGGTTTTGGAGTCCTTCACGCATTTTGTCGTAGAGGGCGGGAAGCTCAGGACCCTGATTCTGAACGGGGATTCGGAGGGAGCCGTGGAGGTATGCTCAAGGGCAGTAAGGGACAGTCGGCTGGACAGCGTCAGGATTTATGCCTTTACGAGGGACAGAGCTGCAGACTTTTCTGCAATCGGGCACCCGGTTACGACGGTTTATTACCATACGGACAGGAAGGAAGCAGAGGGCACGGCCTTTGGCTATGAGCTTGATGGCACAACCCATTCCTTCTTTATGAAGCTGTATGGCGAATACAATGTGAGCAACGGTGTAGTAGCGACGCTCATCGCAAAGCTGCTGGGAGCCTCTGATGAGGTGATTAAGGCCTCACTTCTGAATTTCAGCGGGGTCGGCAGACGCTTTGACAGGGTCGGCGAAATGCGCAATGTGCCTATATTTGACGATTATGCCCACCATCCGACGGAAATCAGCTCCGTGCTTGGCATGGTAAAGGAATATTTCCCGGATAAAAAATCCGTGGCTGTTTTCGAACCGCATCAGGTATCAAGGCTGCGTCTTATGCTGAAGGAGTACGCTGACGCACTGCTTCTTGCGGACAGGGTAATTATTGCAAAAACACATCTCGGACGTGAGATTCATCGTGATGTCCATCCCATTACCCCGGAGGAATGGTTTGGTTTTTCGGACCGGATTGCCTATGAAGAGGATAATGAAAAGATCCGCGATATGGTAAACGGACTGATTGATAAGGGCGAATGTGACATCATCATCGTCATCGGTGCGGCAAATTCTTACAAAATTTCAAGGCTGATGTGTCAGGAATGATATATCGGGAACGATGTGTCGGGAACGATATGTCGGGCTGATGTATAAGGACGGAATCGTTTTGGCATTTCGGGGAATGCGGGGTGCCGGAAAACGTGAAAATATAGAAAGGCGGGTTTAATAAATGGTAAAGCATGTTATATTATGGCAGCTGAAGGCAGAGCTTTCAGAGACTGAAAAGAACGTTGTAAAGGCAGGAATAAAGGAGGGCCTTGAGGGCCTTTCGGGAAGGATTCCCGGACTGTTGGAAATAAAGGTAAATACAGAGGGTCTGGCATCATCGAACGCAGATGTCATGCTGGATTCAAGCTTTGAGGATGAGGCCTCGCTGAAGGGCTACTCTGTTCATCCTGAGCATGTTGCAGTTGCAAATTCAAAGGTTAGACCCTTTACTGCAAGCAGGGTATGCATGGACTATGAGGTTTAAAGGGAATTATGTTTAGTTATATATGGCCTTTGGGACTTGTTGTGATATCAAACGTTATTTATCAGATATGTGCGAAGTCGGTATCTGACAAAATGAATCCGCTGGCCTCGCTGACTGTTACCTATTTCGTCGGGGCAGTGGTTTCACTTATTTTATATTTTGTATTGGAAAAGAATGCAGATATAATCAGGGAATACAGGAAGCTTAACTGGGCGCCCTTTGTTCTCGGTTTTGTAATCGTCGGTCTTGAGGTAGGCTGTATCTATGCCTATAAGGCAGGCTGGAAGGTAAGCACCATGCAGATTGTGCAGGCGGCCGTTCTTGCGGTTATCCTGATTTTTGTCGGGTATATTCTCTATAAGGAGGCCATTACCTGGAATAAAATAGTCGGAATAGCAGTCTGTCTTGCAGGGCTGGTGCTGATAAATATTAAATGACCGGTTTGTGGACCGGCGCGTAAAATAAAGGAGGTATTTTTATTATGCAGGAGGTATATGACTTTTTAAAGGCAGCAGGTACCTATTATTTAGCAACGGTAGAGGGGGATCAGCCGAGGGTACGTCCCTTTGGAACGGTAGATATTTTCGAGGGAAAGCTTTATATCCAGACGGGAAAAATCAAGCCCACCTCAAAGCAGCTTCATGCCAATCCAAAGGCAGAAATCTGTGCATTTATGAACGGCAGCTGGATCCGTGTATCGGGAAAGCTGGTTTCCGATGACAGACGCGAGGCAAAGAAGCATATGCTGGATGCTTATCCGAACCTTCGCGGTATGTATAACGAGGATGATGGAAATACAGAGGTGTTCTATTTTGAGGACGCTGTTGCCACTATCAGTTCATTTACCGCTGCACCGAAGGAAATCAGATTGTGATAGCCGTTTTCGGTGGCATATTTTTTAGCATAATTGTAGAGGGCAGTACCTATATTCTGTCCTCTCTTTTTTTCGTCCACACAAAGGTCGTCGATATACAGCGTTTTGTATGCATGACAGTGCGGCTTTTCGGGGCTGTCGATTGTCTGACAGAAGCAGTGCCCGATATGCGGTTATGGGCAATTTTATTGACCTTTTGATATAGGAAGCGTAAAATACTGATTGGGAGATACTGACGGAGAAAATACGGAACAGTAAAATATGGAACAGTAAATCACAGACCGGAAAATGACGGTCTGCGAACAGAAATCAAGCTGAAGGGGACGAAGTTATGAATAATTTTATTTATGAGACACCGACAAAGGTGTATTTTGGAAAAGATGAGGAGCTGAAGGTAGGAAAGATTATTGCAGGATATAAACCGTCGAAGCTTCTGCTGCATTATGGCAGGAGCTCTGCACAGAAGAGCGGTCTTCTGGACAGGATAAGGAAGTGCCTGGATGAGGAGGGCCTGAATTATGTCGAGCTGGGCGGAGTAGTTGCAAATCCCGAGCTGGGACTTGTGCGTCGGGGAATTGAGCTTTGCAAAAGGGAAGGCGTAGACTTTGTACTGGCAGTTGGCGGCGGATCGGTACTTGATTCTGCAAAGGATATTGCAAACGGAGTGGCAAATCCCGAAACGGATGTATGGGATTTTTCTCTTGGGAAGGCCGTACCGCAGGCGACACTTAGGAAGGGTGCTGTCCTGACATTGGCTGCAGCGGGCTCTGAAATGTCCAATTCCTGTGTTATTTCGAATGAGCAGACAGGAGAAAAAAGAGGCTATGGAAGCTCCTTCAACAGGATGGATTTCGCAATAGAAAATCCGGAGCTGACATATTCAGTTGATGCCTATCAGACGGCCTGCGGGGCTGTGGACATTGCCATGCATACGATTGAACGATATTTTATGCCGGGAGAGGATACCTATCTGACGGATGCAATCGCAGAGGCTGTTATCAGAAGCACGATGAAGGCGGGAACTGACTGTATTGCAAATCCGACAGACTATGCGTCAAGGGCAAACATGATGTGGGCATCTTCGCTGGCACATAACGGGCTGACACAGTGCGGAAGGGAATTCCAGCTCACGGTCCATCAGCTGGAGCATGAGGTTTCGGGAATGTATCCGAGGGTGGCTCATGGAGCAGGTCTTGCGGCTTTATGGTGCAGCTGGGCGCGATATGTTTATAAAGCAAATATTGAAAGATGGCTTCAGTATGCGGAAAATATCTGGGGCTTAAAGGCAGAGGATTCCGATAATGAAGCCGGAAGCGGTGCAGCTGCGGAGGCTGTGATCCTGAAGGCAATAGAGCTGCAGGAGGACTATTACAGAAGTATTAAAATGCCGACCTCGCTAAAGGAGCTTGATGTGAAGGAGGAGGACCTTGAGAAGCTTGCACTGAATGTAAGCAGGAACAGAACAAGGGTTATTAAGGGCTATAAGCAGCTGGAATATGATGATGTGCTGGAAATTTTCAGAATGGCCTTCTGATGCTTGCAGATGATATTTTCCGGAGCAGAATGCGGATAGAAATAAGAGGAGCGGCTTATGCTGGTAACAAATACTATAAAATATTGCCGGGAGCATATGAGGATTGATATTGCCGGACCGGCAGATATTCATACACATGGCTGTATGGGAGTGGATTTTACGACTGCAAAACCTGAGGAAATTGCCGGCGCCTGCAGATATTATGCCGAAAAAGGCATAGCAGGAATAATGCCTGCGGTTATGACTGCCCCTGCCGATGTCATGCTTTCTGCCTGCAGAAGAATTGCGAAGGCAGCAGAACTGGTGGAGGAGTGGAATGCAGAAAATAGGGAAGACGCTCAGACATGTCAGGAAAGCGGGAAGGTTTATAGGTATGCGCGGATAATCGGTATAAATCTGGAGGGTCCGTTTATTTCAAAGGAAAGAAGCGGAGCACAGCCGAAGGACTCCATTCAGCCTGTTTCCGAGTCTTTTCTGGACGAGTGCAGGAATGCATCCGGCGGGATGGTCCGGCTGATGACTATAGCGCCGGAGCTTTGCGGGGCATTGGATTTTATTGACAGGAATCACAGTGACAGCCTTCATTTTTCACTGGGACATACGGATTGCGGTTATGCTGCTGCACGGGAGGCCTTTTTGGCGGGTGCGGACCAGCTGACTCATGCCTTTAATGCAATGCGCGGGATTCATCACCGCGAGCCGGGGCCTGTAATGGCGGCTATTGACAGCGGAGCGTATATTGAGCTGATATGTGACGGGATTCATATTGACCCCCGGGTTGTTTCAATGATGGAAAGGCTTTGCGGTGAAAAGCTGATTCCGGTATCAGATTCTGTTATGCCCTGCGGACTGCCGGATGGAAGTTATCCGGGATTTGTAAAATGCGGACACAGGATATGCCTTGAAAATGGCGGACTGGCAGGTGGAGGTATTTTTCTGACCGAGGGTTTGGGAGCGGTATAAGAGAAGCTTGAATCATAAGACCGTGAAAGGGTGTAGCGGAGGAAGTGAGGGCTATGGAGAACAGATCGATATATGATGCAGTAACGGATTTTATTTTTATGGATGAAGAACCTGTGAGGTCGGATGTGATATTTATTCCGGGCGGAGTTTCGTGTGAGCTTCCGGAGAAGGCAGCAGAGCTGTGGCACTCCGGGCTGGCGCCGCTTATAGTTCCTTCGGGAAAGTATTCGGTAAAAACCGGAAAAATGAGGGAGCTGAAATCCGGAGGAGACAGATATACAGGTGATTACAGTACCGAATGCGACTTTTATACGGATGTATTAGTGCAGAACGGGGTGCCGCGTGAGGCGGTAATAGGGGAGGCAGAGTCTGAATTTACATACCAGAATGCAGTGTTTACCAGACGTCTGCTGGTTTCAAAGGGAATTAAAATCAGCAGTGCGATTATTGTGTGCAAAACCTTCCATGCCAGAAGAAGCTATATGTATTATCAGAGGGAATTCCCCGAGGCAAGGCTTTATGTGGTGCCCGCAAAAAAGGCATTTCCGGATATTCAGAGGGAAAACTGGTTTTTATCGGAGCACGGCAGGGAGCGTGTGATGGGAGAGCTTGAACGGATAGGAAAGCAGTTCGTATAGAGGAACCACATACTATAATAAAAAAGGTCCGATACACATCAAAACGTGTATCGGACCCTTTTGCTTACATTACCTCAAAGTATGAAAGAAGTCCAATGATGAAGATGGCAAGCATTACAAAGGGAAGAACATATTTCATGTAGCCCTTCATCCACTTCTTTACCTTCATTCCCTTTCCAAAGTTAGCCTCCTCGAAGAAGTTGTCCCAGCCCCAGCCAAGCCGTGAGGTACAGTAGAAGATGTACGCGATGGAGCCGAGGGGCAGCATCAGGTAGGATACGAAGAAATCCTCCAGGTCGGATACATCCTTGCCCTCGAGGCCGAAGGGATGGAAACCGGACCATACATTGTTTCCGAGAATCATAGGTATATTTAAAATGATAAGTCCGATGCAGACGATAACGGAGGTCTTCTTTCTTGACCAGCCGGTAAGCTCGATAACACTGGCGATGATCATTTCATATACGGCTATTACGGTTGAAAATGCCGCAAAGGTCATGAAAATGAAGAAGAATGCGCCCCAGATACGTCCTCCGGGCAGTGTGTTGAATACATTGGGCAGAGTGATAAAAAGAAGTCCGCCGCCGCTGTTGGGCTCAATTCCGTAGGTGAAGCAGGACGGGAAAATGATGAGTCCTGCAACAATTGCAACGAATGTATCAAGAAGGATTACGTTGACCGATTCGCCCATGAGTGAACGGTCTCTTCCGATGTAGCTGCCGAAGATTGCCATGGAGCCGATACCGAGACTGAGTGAGAACAGAGCCTGGTTCATTGCACCTGCCACTACGCTTCCGCTGATTGCGCCAAAGTCCGGCTTGAGATAGAACTCAAGGCCCTCCTTTGCACCGTCAAGGGTAAAGCTGTATATTGCGATGGCAACCATGATGATAAGCAGTGCAATCATCATATATTTCGTGATTTTTTCAAGACCGCCGTTTAAGCCTAAGGAACAGATGAAGCAGGCAAGTACGGCAACGATTGCCGTGAAGACAAGCATCATTCCGGGATTTCCAAGCATATCGGTGAAGGTTGTACTTACCTCATCAGGTGTAAGTCCATCAAATTTGCCTAAGCCTGCCTTGAAGGCGTAGCGGAGAATCCAGCCTGCAACTGTTGTATAGAACATCATAAGTATCGTACAGGCAATAAGTGAAAGATATCCGTGAACCTTCCACGGCTTCTTTGTGGGTGTCAGTTTTTCATACATTTTAACGGGGCTTGTCTGTGCGGCCCTGCCGACGGTAAATTCCATTATCATAACGGGCAGTCCGATTAAAACAAGGCAGACAAGGTAAATCAGAACGAAAATTCCGCCTCCGCCGGAGCCTACCATCATGGGGAATTTCCATACATTTCCAAGTCCGATTGCGCAGCCGGCACTGAGCAGGATGAAGCCCAGACGGCTACCGAAACGTTCACGTTTTTCCATAAGTATTAACCTCCTATATAGTATATTTTAGTCATTATGCAGGTGAACTTCAATTAAAAAGTAACTTTTTATTTTAATTTAATGCCAAAAACTTATTGATAAAGTATAACACGGACAATGTATAAAATCAAGAAAAATATGACGACTGATATAATAATAATTGTAAATATGTGAACATAAGCTGCTTTGACAATTATTTTTTTTATTAACTTGAAAATAAATAATAATTGTAGATTTTATCAGAAAATGCTATAATTAGACGGAAAGTTTGGTTCAGTTTCTTTTTTTTAACAGATAAGGTACCGGAGGGTAGTGTGAAAAATCATATGCGCTAATTTTTCACACGGCAATTTGAGTCGCGAGCTCCTCAAATTGTATCCATTAGCCACTCGTATAACTCGCGGCATGAGGGATAGTATGCAAAAATCGGACAGTGTTATTACACAGGGGTTTAATCCTACGTTTCTTTATACTTGGAAGGGTATCCGTACTCAGGATGAGGACAGGTACCACTGCCATGACCATCTGGAGCTGGCATTTATCATGTCGGGCAGGGGCAGATACAAAATCGACGGTAAAATGTATGATGTACAGGAGGGCGATCTGCTGATACTGAACCCGGGCTGTTATCATCAGGCCTTTATTTCGGATCTGTCAACTCCGACCTACGAGTTTTTTGTGGCTGCATCGGATTTCTGCCTTGAGGGCATGAAGCCGAATTCCATTGAGCTGACAAATGTTCCGCTTTACAGGACCGGGGCAGATTTAAAGCAGAAGCTTATGAGGATATGTACCTCGATGTGTGCGGAAAATGACGAGTTCAAGGTCGGACGTTATTATATGATGCAGTCCTATATGGTCCAGTATATGCTGAATATCATTCGCGACGAGCAGATTCCGGGTGCACCGGGCGGGCATGTGGCCTTTGAATCCATCAACAAGAACAAGATTGTTGAGGAAATCATCCTGTATTTTGAGGAGCATTATATGGACAAGATTTCCCTGGAGCTTATTTCAGAGAATATGTATGTAAGTCCGTTCTATATATCTAAAATTTTCAAGCTGGTAACGGGTGATACACCTATCCGATATCTGATTAATATCAGGCTTGACAAGGCCAAGGAGCTGCTTGAGGAGTCTCCGGAGCTGAGCATAAAGGAGGTTGCCGATCAGGTCGGCTATGACGATGCCTACCATTTCAGCAAGCTTTTCAAGAAGAGGTTCGGCGTTTCGCCGTCAGGCTGTAAAAAAGACTAAAGAATGGCCGGAAGGACAAATATATTATGAAGTTTATCCATATTGCTGATGTTCATCTTGGAATGCAGCCGGATAAAGGGAAAAAATGGTCGCAGGAGCGCGCACGGGAGATCTGGGAGAGCTTTGCGGCCATTATTGATATTGTGGAGGCAGAACAGCCGGACCTTTTACTGATAGCCGGCGACCTTTTTCACGACAATCCGAAGGCTTCTGAGCTGAAGGAGGTCAATGCGCTGTTTAAAAGAATTGACCCTGTCCGGGTTGTGCTGATAGCAGGAAACCACGATTACCTCCGCCCGGGTTCAAGGCTTGACGGCTTTACCTGGAATGAAAATGTTGCCTTTATCCGCTCGCCGGAGCTTCAGAGCATTTATTTTGATGATATTGATACAGCGGTTTACGGCTTCAGCTATAACAGGCGGAATATTCATGAGAGTCTGACGGATATGCTGCAGTCTGTGAACGGTGCTTTTGAAAAGGGACCGGGACATAAAAAGCCGGGTGCTTCGGAGACGGAAGCCGGAAATAAAACCACGGACGGTATGAAAGCCGGGGCCTGTAACATCCTGATTGCGCATGGCGGAGAGGCCGGAAATGTTCCGGTGGATTTTAAAAGGCTTTCGAGGGCAGGCTTTGATTATGTTGCCATGGGACATATCCACAAGCCGGGGCAGATGGCAAAAAACATCTGGTATCCGGGTTCGCTGGAGCCGTTGGACAAGAATGAAACGGGTGAGCATGGATATATTCTGGGGGAGCTCTCAGCTTCAGGCTGTGAGGTGAGATTTGTTCCGATTGCTTCAAGGAGCTATGTCCATGCCGCGCTTGAGGTTGACAGGACTACAACGAAAATGTCCCTTAAAAATATGCTTGCTGGATATATGCAGCAGCATGGGCGGGAAAACCTTTACTGCTTTGAGCTTAGAGGCTTCAGGGAGCCGGATATTTCCTTTTGGGAGGATGCCTCGGAATATCAGGGAAATGTCGTGGAAATAATGGATTTTACGGAGCCTGATTACGATTTTGAGCAGCTGGAAAGGGAAAACGCCGATAATGTAATAGGCATGTTTATACGTGAGATATTGCGTTCTGACCGGCCTGATGAGATAAAACGCAGGGCACTGTACTGCGGTCTTCGTGAGCTGATGAAGTGAAAAACATTTGTGCAGGTGAGGAGCCTGCGGTATTTGACAATTTGAGGAATGTTTGATTATGACGATTCAGAAAATCCGTATAGGGAGCTTTGGAAAACTGAATAATGTTGAGCTTGACCTGTCGGAGGGACTGAATCTGGTGCAGGGCGGGAATGAATGCGGAAAGAGTACGATTCATTCCTTTATCCGTGCCATGTTTTTTGGAATTGAGCTAAGGCGCGGAAATACATACGAGCGCTTTTTGCCCAGGGATAATCCGGGAAGCTTTCAGGGAAGTCTGGATTTTGAACATGGGGGAAGAAACTACCGTATTCGCAGGAGCTTTTTAAAATCCGACCGTATCTGTGTATTTTCAGATGCTGATACGGGGGAGACCATTCCCGGTGCGGAAACCATCACGGATATCATTCCTGAACTGACTGAATCGGCATATAAAAATACAGTTTCCATAGAGCAGTGCGGTGTAAAACCGGAGCAGGGCTTCTCAAGGGATGCCGGCGACCGTATTGCAAACCTGGCAACGGCAAAAAGTATGGAGGTAAATGTCAGCGGTGCTACGGCAGAGCTTCAGAAAAAAGCCAGGGAACTGAAAAAAGACCTTCAGTCCGGAAGAAAGGAAGCACTGGAGGGTGAGCAGAGGGAGCTGCTTGAAAAATGCACGGAAATAGACGGCTATTATGAATGCCGGGCGCAGCTTGCTTCAAAAATCCGTGAAAATGATGATTTGAGGAATCAGCTGCTGGCAGAAAAAAAACTGAAAATAAACCGCAGAGAGCAAATCCGCGCAGATATTATCCGAAGGAAGGCAGAGCAGGAAAAGATACTGCAGAGCAGAGAGGCTTCGGATAAAAAGCAGTTGCAGGAAAGCAGCCTGCAGGGTAAGGAAAATCCGAATGAGGAAGAAAAGCAGCTGCTGACTGTACAGGAAAAAAGAAAGGTATGCGGGATTACTTTCAGGGCCGGTGCAGCCGCAATTATTTCAGGCGTGCTTCTTACCCTGATTTTTACGGATAAAAGCCGGGCAGGTGTACTGATAGCCGCAATTCTTCTGATGGCGGGAGCAATCGCCATGGTTGCAGCCCTGGTGCTGAAGCGGGAAATAAAGCTGATGACAAGTCAATCTGATGAGAGTGATAAGGACCTGATACTGCAGAAGGCAGAGGCTGAAGAGCCGGAGGAACCTGCGAAACAGACTGAAGGTTCTGAGAAATCCGGGGAACAGACTGAAGAGTCTGGAAATCAGCCTGAAGAGCCTGGAAATCAGTCTGAGGAGCCTGGAAATCAGCCTGAGGTAATGAAGGAAGAGCTTAATCTTATAGAGGAAGAGCTTGAACTTATAGAGGAACAGCTTGAAGGGCTTGCAAAAAAACGTCACGGATATGAAAAGGAACTGGCAGCAGTAGAGGCAAAAATAGAGGTTGTTGAGGATCCTGCAGGCAGAATAGATGAAATAAGGGCAGCAATAGCGGATTGTGAAGCAGACCTTGCGGAGGAGAAAAAGGATCTGGAGGCTACGGAACTGGCTCTTGATGCCATTGTCGGACTGTCGGAGGGGATTTACCGCAGCTTTGGTGAAAGGCTGAACAAAAAGCTTTCCTTAACGGTGGAACAGCTGACGGACGGGAAATATGAAAGGGCTGTACTTCAGCAGAATATGCAGCCTCTATGTATGGAAAGGATTGATTATGTTGCTGCGGATGCCATGAGCGTAGGAGCTGCGGAGCAGCTTTATTTTGCTATGCGCCTTACCTTGGCGGATGTATTTTTTGATAAGCTGAAGGCTCCGTTTATTCTGGATGAACCCTTTGCGTATTACGATGAGGCAAGGACGGAGAAGGCTATAGGGCTTTTGACGGACTGCGGCAGACAGGTTATCCTTTTCACCTGCAGGGAGCTGGAGGGACATATACTGGACCGCATGGGTGCAGCATACCGGAGATTTGAACTTCAGTAGCAGTGTTTTGTTGGTGGGTGCTGTCTGACCTGATGTAGGGAGCACACCGGGAATCAGAATATGGGTAAAGAAAAATCAAAAGGGGCGGTAAAAGAGCCTCAGACTGCAAAATCAGTGAAAAAAAAGAAAAAAACGGCAGGAAGGGTTATCGGAAGGATAGTCCTTTTTCTGTTGCTTTTTATTCTTTTGGCGGCTGTAGCCGGAGTCATCTGGTTTTACAATACCTATGGGCAGGAGCTCTTGGACATAAAGGACAAGGCGGATCTGATTGTTGCAAAATCAAAAAAGGAGGATTTCAGGGCCTCACAGACCTCTGTCTGTTATTATCAGGATGGGTCCGTCATGTCGGTTTTAAAGGGAGAGAAGGACGTTTATTATCTGCCCTATGAGGCGATTCCCGAATATGCAATAGATGCCTTTCTTGCTGTTGAGGACCGAAAATTCTGGACTCACAGCGGATATGATATTTATGCCATCGGACGTGCTGCAAAGGCCTATCTGAAAAATGAGGGAAGGATTACCCAGGGGGGAAGTACCATTACCCAGCAGCTTGCAAGAACCATGTACCTGACCAATGAGAAAACCGTGGAAAGAAAGGTGACGGAAATCTTTGTGGCGGCAGCACTGGAAAAGAAGTATTCGAAGGAAGAGATTCTTGAATTTTATATTAATAATATTTATTTTTCCAACGGATATTACGGCATACAGGCAGCAGCAGAGGGATATTTCGGTAAAAGCGTGGATGAACTGACGCTGTCGCAGCTTGCCTTCCTCTGCGGTATACCGAACAGCCCGTCGGATTACAATCCCATCAGGCGCTATGAAAGCACCCTTGAGCGGCGTAACAGCGTATTGAAGCAGATGCGCGAGAACGGCTATATTTCAGGAAATGAATATAATGACGCGCTGAGTGAGGAAATCAGTATTGTTGCCACCACCTATGAAAAGCAGGATTATGCGGAAACCTTCACCTATTACTGTGCGGTGCGTGCCCTGATGCGGGCTGAGGGCTTTACGGAGCGGAACACCTTCCTTGACAGTGAGGATGAGGAGAATTATGAGGAGCTGTACGAGGATGAATATTACAGGCTGAAGAGAAGCCTTTACACGAAGGGGTACCGTATTTACACCTCACTGAATCCTAAAAAACAGCAGCTTCTGCAGGAATCGATAAATGAGCAGCTGGCAGATTTTACGGAAACAAACAGTGAGGGTATATATGCCCTTCAGGCTGCGGGGGTGTGCATAGACAATGAAACCGGCTTTGTTGTTGCAATTATCGGCGGAAGGGGACAGGACTATGACGGATATACGCTTAACAGGGCATTTCAAAGCCCAAGACAGCCCGGAAGCTCCATAAAACCGTTAATAGTATATACACCCTGCTTTGAGAACGGATATTATCCGGACAGCCCGGTGGTTGACGAGCGTTTCGAGGGTGGTCCGAGAAATTCGGGAGGGGTTTATTCGGGAGAGATTGACCTGCGTTACGCGATATCGGTTTCAAAGAATACAGTGGCCTGGAAGCTGTTTGAGGAGCTTACTCCGAGGGTCGGACTCGGATATCTGAAAAGGATGGGTTTTTCACATCTTACAGACACCGATTATGTTCCGGCAGCAGCCCTGGGCGGGCTGACCTATGGTGCCACGGCAGTGGAGATGACCGGCGCCTATGCGGCACTTTGCAATAAGGGGACCTTCAGGACGCCAACCTGTATAGTGCGCATAACGGACGCGGATGGGGCTGCCGTTGTTGACAATTCGGAGGAAGCTGCAAGAGCAAACTGCAGCGCACTTACAGGGACCTCCCTTACTGCTTCAGGGGGAAAATGTACGGCAGGGGAGACAAGAATATATCAGAAAAATGCGGCCCTTATAATGACGGATTGCCTGAAAACCGTTATGACAAGCGGAACCGGACGAAGGCTTGCGCTTGAGGGAATGGTTTCCGCGGGGAAAACAGGCACGACAAATGACCAGAAGGATGGCTGGTTTGTAGGCTTTACAAATTATTATACCACCGGAATCTGGGTAGGCTATGATTATCCCAGGATGATGGAGGACCTGATGGGAAATACCTATCCCGGTCACATCTGGAAGGATTTTATGGACAAAATCCACAAGGGGCTCACAAATGTAGATTTTGAGCCGTATATTGATCCGAGACCAAGGCCTGCTGCGGATGAGCGGGAGAATGCCGGGGATGACGAAGAGCCTGCGGATGGGGACTTAAGCGGAGATGCCTTAAATGAATCCCGGGGTGAAGGAACTAAGCCCGGTTACGGCAGCGATGGCGATTCTGCGGAAGGGGACGGACAGGACCGGCCCGGGGAGAGCTATTTTGATATTTATGGCAACCGGCTTTTGTTCATCGGCGAGGATGGAAGCGTGATTTACCTGACAGAGGACATAGATGACGAGGCTGAGCTTGACCATGAGGGAAAGCCTGTTTACTATGATGAGGAGGACAACCGTATTTTCTATGACAGAGCCGGGAAACCTGTGGTTGTCGCCTCGGACGGTATGCCCTATGGCTACTTCGAGCCGGGTGAATGGATTCTGTATGATGATAAGGGAAGGGCGGTTATGGTAAAAATCCGGTGAATTAAAGAATAAAAGCGGCAATCGAGGTGGTTGCCGCTTTTATAAATACATTTATCAGAGCCTGTTTCATAACCCTTTTGGGTATGGTTTATTTATTATTGTATTTTTCAATGATTTTGTGGATTCTCTCTGTAGGATTCAGGAACTCACTGATTGAGAAGTCATGGTTCAGGGTATCGATGATAAGTGCAATGTACTTGCTCATATCTGCCGTGATGTACCATTCACGCTGAAGAAGCTCAGGTGTCTGATAAATCAGGTTTGTTGTTACAACCCTGTCGATGAGGCCCTCCTCGTAGGCCTTATCGAAGCGCTCCAGACCATCAGTGAAAAGACCGAAGGTTGAGCAGACGAAAATGCGTCCGGCACCGCGTCTTCTTGTTTCCTGTGCTACCTCCAGCATGCTGTCTCCGGAGGAAATCATATCATCGAGGATGATACAGTCCTTGCCGGCAAGATCTGTTCCGAGGTATTCGTGGGCAACAATCGGATTACGTCCGTTAACAATCTTTGTAAAGTCACGGCGCTTGTAGAAAAGACCCATATCAAGACCGAGAACGTTTGCAAAATAGATTGCACGCTCCATGGCACCCTCATCGGGGCTGATGATCATCATCTTGTCGGGCTTCATTTCAATGTCGGGAACATTCTTTAAAAGCGCCTTGATAAACTGATAAGTAGGTTTTACGGTTTCAAAGGTTTTAAGAGGAACGGCGTTCTGTACCCTGGGGTCGTGTGCATCGAAGGTGATGATGCTGTCGATGCCCATTGAATACAGCTCTTCAAGTGCCATTGCGCAGTCAAGGGATTCCCTGGTGGTGCGCTTGTGCTGACGGCTCTCGTAAAGGTAGGGCATGATGACGGTGATACGTCTTGCTTTTCCGCCAACTGCTGCGATGACACGCTTCAGATCCTGAAAATGATCATCCGGTGACATATGGTTTTCGTGGCCGCATACAGTATATTTGAGGCTGTAGTTTGTAACATCGACCATGATGTAAAGGTCATAGCCCCTTACCGATTCGGAAATAACTGCCTTTCCTTCGCCTGTACCAAAACGGTGGCAGGAAGAATTGATAAGGAAAGTATCCCGCTGATAGCCCGAAAAAGCAATGGTTGAGGTGTGCTCGTTATCCCTTTGGTTTCTCCACTCAACAAGGTAGTCATTTACCTTGGAGCCAAGATCGTTACAGCTCTTAAGAGCCAGAATACCGAGCTTACCCACGGGGATGGTTTCTAAAAACTCTGATTGTTGTGACATAAAAATCCTCCTTATGAAACCGGCAAAGCCGACTTGTTACATATCAGATATTTCCAAGCTTTCTTAAATCCGTTCCGAAAAGCTTGATAAAATCATACTCCTTGCTGATACGCGAGAAGATACGCTCGCTGTACCGGTCATTCAGCTGGGCAAGGGTAAGATTTGTCGAAATGATTGTGGGACGGCGTCCCAGAATACGTTCGTTTATAATATCATAAAGCTGCGAAATAATAAAGGCATTTGTGATTTCAGTGCCTAAATCGTCTATTATCAGAAGGTCGCAGGTGAAAAGGCTGTCGTGACGGCAGTCACCGTCCTTCATATATTCATCGTAACGGAAGGTATACTTTTCAAGCATACTAAAAAGCGAACATGTAGTAAAATACAATACATAATGTCCGCTGTCAAGTACCGACCCGGCAATGGAATTGCAGAGAAACGTTTTTCCAAGACCGGTATTTCCATATATTAAAAGGTTGTTGAAATCAAAATCGAAATTTCCGACAAAATTTTTCAGGCGTTTTACCACATTTACCATATTACCATAGGGAGTAAGGCCGGTGGACGGATCGCAGTCCTCAGGACGGTCCGAATAAACATCCAGACGGAGGGTATCAAAATTTTCCCTTGTAATGATATCGTTAAGATTTGATTCCTCGAAAAGAAGGCGGGTCCGGGCCGCCTTGAAACAGGTGCAGGGCCTGTTGTCCACAAGCCCTGTATCCTTACATTTATCACATATATATTTTATATCAAGGTAATCGGCGGGATAGCCTGCCTTACAGAGAAGTTCACGACGCTGTGTGTCAAGGAAATGTATGCGGTCGCTAAGCCCCAGAAGTGCATCCGGATTCCCGGACAGGGCAGCCTTTCCTGAATTTACGGCCTCTTCAGCAATTCTGTCACTCAGTTCCCTGATTGCGGGTACAGCCTTACAAACCTCCTCCATATGTGAATCGAGAGTATATTTTGCCTGTAATCTGCGCTCATCATATTTAAGCATCAGCTTGTCATACTGTTGGTTGGTAAGGGACATTTCGGCCTCCGGATAAAATATTGGTTAATTAATCTGAACATTCAGCTTTCTCTTTTCCAGATCGTCAAAATCCTGCTGGGAGTAAGAGCGCTGCGCAAACTGCTGCATCATGTTCTTTTTCTTTTCTGCGGCAGGCTTTGCTGTATTATACCTGCTGCTGAAAGCCTCAATCTGTGCTTTGGCTGCTTCTATGGTTGTTATTCCTGCTGAATGCCACTGCATGGCAATGGTTTCAACATAGCTTTCTATATTTTTTGTGCTGCTGCTTCCGGGATTGTTCTTTTTGGAATTCTCGATGCAGTAGTCATAAAGGAAACGGATAAGCTCCGGTGAAAAATCAAGCCCGTCAAAAAGGAAGCAGGGTGTCTGAAGATTCTTTTCGGTCAGTGTACGCCCAAGTGCCTCCTCAACATAATCAAGAAGACTGTCAAATTCGGTGGTACGGCGGAGTGAGCTGATTGCACGGTTATTGTAATTAGGTCTGGTTACGGCGGTATCGCTCTTTTCGTCATCGTGAGCAGCTGCCTTTACCCGGCTGCTTTCGGAAGCGTCTGAGGAGGTTTTGGGACTTTTTGCGGTCCTTGAAGCCTTAGCGCCGCCGGGAAGCTCTGAAATATCGGAAATCGCTGAACTGCGCTTTGAAGCCACTGAAGAGGTACTGTTCTTCCCGGAAGAAGAAACCAGCATAAGCGGTTCGTCTGACGGCAGCTCTGCTTCGCCCTCGTCCTCGGTCTCGTCTGTTTCGCCCACGTCATGCAGGGTGATGTTGGTAATCTTTCCCCTTGTACTGCTTACGGAAAGTACATGCTGTTTGTCCCAGTATTTTAACGCGGTCCGGACATCCTTCTCGGTCTCGTCCAGGGCCTCGGCGATTGCACTGATATTAACAAGCATTGTAGGGTCCTGATAGCAGCGAAGAAGATAAATATATACCTTGACGTCGCTTCCCCTTGCATCCGTCATATAATTATCTATAAAATTATTTGAAATCCGTGTGGAAGTCGTTTTGCTTCCGTAGGATAAAGTTATGCTTGAATCCATATAAAAATGCCTCCCCTCTCTCGGCTCTCGCATTATAGCATAGAAAACAGTTAATGCAAACCTAAAATATTCGGTTAAACAACTGTCGAAAGAAAAAGTGGATAATGTGGATAACAGGCAAAAACAGATATATAATACATTCTAAATTAAGTGAATGCAAATGTTGATAATGTTGATAACTTGGCGTGGGAATGGGAGTATTCCGCGTGAATGGTGCATTCCTGCCAATGTGGATTATCAACATTTTTTCAAAACACCGGTTTGTAGAAAAATTAAATCTTTTTTTGATTTCACGAAAAAATAGTAAACATTATTACTATTTTTCTTTACGGAAGGTGAGCCCGGCAGGGCGGAAAAAATGTCTGACATATCCAATAACATTATATAATTTATTGCATTAGCTGTAAAGATTGAAACCCAATATTTCACTTGTAAAAAACTTACAAAAAATAGTGAAAACTGACAGTGTTTTTTATTGAAAGTTACAAGAAAGTGTGCTATGATTAATTTTGAGGCAGTTTGTGCTCTGAAATTGTATTATGGAGGTGATATGCTTGATTCGGAAAGAGATGATAGCCATGCTTCTTGCGGGGGGCCAGGGCTCAAGACTTGGAATCCTGACTGCAGACATGGCAAAGCCGGCTGTCAGCTACGGCGGCAAATACAGAATTATAGACTTTCCCTTAAGCAATTGTATTAATTCGGGTGTAGATACGGTAGGCGTACTTACACAATATCAGCCCTTGAGACTGAATACCCATATAGGAATAGGCATTCCGTGGGATCTTGACAGAAATATCGGAGGCGTGAGCATTCTTCCGCCTTATGAAAAAAGCGATAATGCAGAATGGTATACGGGTACGGCAAATGCCATATATCAGAATCTGAAATTTATAGAATATTATAATCCCGAGTATGTTCTCATTCTTGGCGGTGACCATATTTATAAGATGGATTATGAAATCCTTCTTGACTTCCATAAGGCAAATAATGCGGATATTACCCTTGCTACCTATCCTGTTGCCTGGGAGGATGCTTCAAGATTCGGTCTTGTTATTACCGATGAGAATAAGAAGGTAGTAGAATTTGAGGAAAAACCCGCAAAGCCCAGGAGTAATCTGGCATCGATGGGTATTTATATCTTTAGCTGGAAGGTTCTGCGCGATGCCCTTATAAAGCTGAAGGATCAGCCCGGATGTGATTTCGGTATGCATGTCATTCCCTATTGCCATCAGAATGGTGCCAATGTCTATGCCTTTGAATACAACGGCTACTGGAAGGATGTAGGAACCCTTTCGGCATACTGGGAATCGAATATGGAGCTTATCGATCTGGTTCCTGATTTCAATCTTTATGAGGAGTTTTGGAAAATCTACACGAAGAGTGATGTCGTTACTGCACAGTATCTTGGGGAAAATGCGGTGCTCAGCCGCAGCATTGTAGGTGAAGGAACGGAGATTTACGGCAGTGTCTACAATTCCGTAATCGGACCCGAGGTTGTAATCGAAGAAGGCGCGGTTGTCTGCGATTCCATCATTATGAACGGGACAAGGATCGGAAGGGGCACCAAGGTTTATAAATCAATCATTGCCGAAAAGGCGGTTGTCGGACGCGATTGCGAGCTTGGTATAGGTGATGAGGTTGAAAACAAGGCTCATCCGAATATTTACTGCAACGGACTGGTTACCCTCGGCGAGGGTACGGTCATTCCCGACGGAATCCATATAGGAAAGAATACGGTAATCTCCGGCATTACTACTGCAGCCGATTATAACAACAACTGGCTGGGCGGCGGAGAAAGTCTGATCAAAGCAGGTGACAACGCATGAGAGCAATAGGTATAGTACTTGCGGGAGGAAACAATCCCAGAATGCGTGAACTCACCAATAAACGTGCGGTTGCGGCAATGCCCATTGCAGGCAGCTACCGTGCTGTCGATTTCGCGCTGAGCAGTCTTGCAAATTCAAGGGTTCAGAAGGTTGCAGTCCTGACCCAGTATAATTCACGCTCACTGAATGAACATATGAGCTCTTCAAAATGGTGGGACTTCGGACGTAAGCAGGGCGGACTTTATGTATTTACACCCTCCATTACGGCAGATAATTCCTTCTGGTACCGTGGAACTGCGGATTCAATCTATCAGAATATAGAATATCTTCGCGACAGCCATGAGCCCTATGTAGTAATCAGCTCGGGAGATATTATTTATAAGCTTGATTTTAATAAGGTTCTGGAATATCATATTGATAAGAAGGCAGATATTACCGTTGTATGCAAGCGCCTTGGACCTGATGCCGATACCAGCAGATACGGTGTGGTTACCACAAATGAGGACGGAAGGATAACCGCTTTTGATGAGAAGCCCAACGGAACGGAGGATTCACCCCTTGTTTCCGCAGGAATTTATGTTATCAGAAGACGTCAGCTGATTGAGCTTCTTGAGAAGGCTCATGAGGAGGAGCGCTATGACCTTGTACGGGATATCATCATCCGCCATAAGGACGTGAAGAAGGTTTATGCCTTTGAGCATACCGAATACTGGCGGAATATTGCTTCGGCAGATGAGTATTTCGAGGCAAATATGGACTTTTTGAAGCCGGATATACGCAATTATTTCTTTAAACAGTATCCTGACGTTTATTCTAAGGTTGATGACCTGCCGCCTGCAAAGTATAATGCCGGCGCAGACGTAAGAAACAGCCTTGTTGCCAGCGGTACGATCGTAAACGGACGTATTGAGAATTCCATAGTATTCAAGCAGGCATATATCGGAAACAACTGTACTATCAGAAATTCCATTATATTAAATAATGTTCATATAGGTGATAATACATATATCGAGAATTGTATCGTGGAAAGCCATGATACGATAAAGCCCGGAAGCAACTATGTGGGAGAAGAGGGTAAAATTAAGATTATCATTGAAAGAAATGACAGATACGAGATTTAATGGATGCAGGTTTATATGAACTGAATTTGCCTCCCCGGTCTGGACCGGGGGGGCATTAATTTAGGAAGAGGAAAGCAGTCGGAATGAGTGGAAAATTGAATCGGACAAATAAATTGAAAATTGCATGGATTGTGACGGCCTTTGCGGCAATAGTGGTCCTCATAGTCTATTTCATCAAATTAAACGGTCTTTACAGGGAGCAGCAGGCAGCACAGCTTGAACGCCAGACCCTGGCAGAGGCGGAAAAAAAGAACGGTACGGGAAATGACGGGAAGGCTTCTGAAGCGAACCTGACAGACGGACCGGACAAAACACAGGGGCCGGAGGGCCTGGGTGTGACACCTGAACCGGACAAAACACAGGGACCTGCGGGTGGAGACGTGACACCCTCGCCGGAGGGAACCGGGACGGATTCGGGAAAGGAAGTAACGCAGGCTCCGGATGAAACACAGGGAGCTGAGAGCGTGGATGTGACACCTACACCGGATGAAACACAGAACCCGGACGGCGGTGAGGCAACACAGACACCGGAGGATGCTGAGGGAAATACATCGGATCCCGAGGCTGCCGGAAAAAGTCCTGAAAATGAAAAATATCACGGGGTAGACCCTACAAAGCCTATGGTTGCCCTTTCCTTTGATGACGGCCCGAGCATCTATACCGAAAGAATCCTGAAAAAGCTTAAGGAATATAACGGACACGCGACCTTCTTTATGGTAGGCGAATGCATTGACCGCTATCCGGAGCTGGTACGTCTTGTAAATGACTATGGCTGTGAAATCGGAAACCATACCCTGAACCACGAGACGCTGACGAAGCTTTCAAAATCTGAAATAATAGAGGACCTGACAGCAAACCAGCAAAAGATTAACACGGCGCTCGGCTTTGAAACCAAATGCATTGTCAGACCGCCCGGAGGAAGCTATAACGATACGGTTAAAAATAATGCGGGAATGCCGCTTGTGTGCTGGTCTGTTGATTCTGAGGACTGGAAGAGCAGGAATGCCGATACGGTTTTTGAGAAGGTTAAGAAGGAGGTCTTTGACGGCTGCATAATTCTCTGTCATGACCTGTATGAGAGTACGGCCGATGCGGCAGACAGACTTATTCCCTGGCTGTCGGAGCAGGGCTATCAGATATGCACCATAACCGATATGTACAGCTCAAGAGGAGAATTCCAGGCGGCAGGCCATGTTTACAGACATACAATGACTGCTGAGGAGTACATTGCGAGTCTTACACAGGCCGGACAGACGGAAGGACAGTAAACGTTATTATTCACAGTCTGTTCAAACCGCATTCATAAGCCCTGCCTGCTTCGCAGTCAGCCGTCACTGCGTGACTGAAAGCTTATTTCATGAGTTTTGAACAGCCTTCATAGCCCAATAATAATGTCTACAAGCCTGTAAGCAAGCTTACGGCTTGCTTACATTATTATTTGACTGTGAATAGTAACCGGTAAACAGATAAAGGATGATATATGCGATTTATTGTAAGCCTGCTAAATAAGGTAAGCATAAAAAGAAAGCTGCTTCTTATCTTTCTATTTTGTGTCTTTATTCCTTTGGTTGTAACCGACAGTATTGTAATGTATGTCATTGTTAATACGGAGAAGCAGGATGACATCACACAGATGACGAATATGGCGGAGTCTGCCAAGTATGCAATAGGTGATTATACGGATTTTGCCTACAATACAATGCTGACAATTTCGGAAAACAAGAATGTAAACGCGTTCTCGGTTATACCGTATGAAAACGGTCTGGAGTATTATACAGAGTATTATGAGCTTTCAAAAAACAAGCTTTTTTCCAATAACCGTAGTGTAGTTACAATTTATCCGGATAACGAGAATATCGTCAGCGGCGGCAATTTCCAACAGCGTTCTAAGGTTGCGGATACGAGATGGTACAGGGAATTTATGGCGTTTGCCACAAAAAGGAATCATAAAATCGACGGGAACGAAATGTTCCTGTATGTAGACTACGCCAAGGTGTACTGGGAGAACAGAAGAGTTTTTTCCATTATCGGTATTTACGATTTTTATGATGAAATATCAGGCCTTTACGGAAATAATATTATAAAGGTAGACCTCAATTACAGCAGCATGCTTCAGGCTATAGAAAATGTCAAATATTCGTCCGGCCTTTATGTATGCTACGGTGATGATATTATTTTTTCGAATGACAAAAGAGGCGGTCTGACGGCACCCTTTAACAAGCTGTCGGAAATTGACAGGAGCGGTATCGGATATGAAGACAGCCTGAAGATATTTGATAAAACACTGAAAATATACGTCATGCAGAATGAGAATATTACGATGAAGGCCATTACTGAGAACCTTTGGCTCGTATTGGGCGTAATATTCCTGAACGTCATATTCCCTCTTGTAATGTTCATGCTTTTGAATAAATCCTTTACGGAGCGTCTGCGTATATTGACGAAATCCTTTAATTCAAATGAAAATGAGGCGCTTGCGACGATTTCGGAAATTGACGGAACAGATGATATAAGTACACTTATGCATGCCTACAATCAGATGGCGGAGCGTATCAACAACCTGATTGAGAACGAATACAAGGAGCGTCTGAAAAGGCAGGAGGTCGACATTGCGAAGCAGAGGGCAGAGCTGCAGGCACTTCACAGCCAGATCAACCCCCATTTCCTGTTCAATGCGCTTGAAAGCATAAGGATGCACAGTCTGATAAGACATGAAAACGAAACAGCGACCATGGTTGAGAAGCTTGCAATGATGCAGCGCCAGAACGTTGAATGGGGAAATGACTATATTTCCGTGGCAAATGAAATCCGCCTTGTTGAGGCGTATCTTGAGCTGCAGAAATACCGTTTTGGAAACAAGCTGCTCTACGAAATCAGTGTCGGGGATGACTGCCGTGACATCCGTATTCCGAAGATTACGCTTGTTACCTTTGTTGAAAATGCCTGTGTACACAGCATGGAAAAGAAAACCTCATCCTGCTGGATATTTGTACGTGTGTCAAGGGAATACGATACACTGGTAATGGAAATAGAGGATACAGGAAACGGAATACCTGAGGAAACCTGCACGAAGCTTCTTGAGGATATGAAAAACGTCAGCATTGAAAAAATCCGCGAAAGCAAGAGCATCGGTATTCTGAATGCGGCACTGAGACTGAAAATGTTTACGGACGAAAGGGCGGTTTTTGAAATCGAAAGTGAATCGGGAGTCGGTACACTTATTACGATAAAGATGCCTATTGTCGGAGAGAATAAGATATACGGAGGTACGGAGGATGCTTAAGGTTCTGCTGGTAGACGATGAGAGCGTTATCCTTAAGGGACTTTCCATGATTATTGACTGGGAAGAGGAGGGCTTTACCATAGTCGGACATGCCAATAATGGAAAGGAAGCCCTTGAAAGGATAATTGAGGAGCAGCCGGATGTTGTCATTTCAGATATAAGAATGCCTGAAATGACCGGACTTGAGCTGCTTGAAAGGGTACGCTCCGAAAAAATATCTGATGCAGGCTTTATTATTCTTACGGGCTTTGATGATTTTAACTATGCCAGATCGGCCCTGAAGAACGATGCATTAGACTATCTTTTAAAGCCTGTTGAAAAGCACGAGCTGCTCGGGGCACTGGCTAAAGCAAAGAAGCTTCGCGAGGAGAAGGAAAAGCAGGATCTTGCCGATGTAAACAGACAGAAGGAGATTTTTTCCAGAAATCTGATTTCCATTATAAAAGGAAAGGCCGATATGGAAAGCGTGGCAATGGTCAGGGAGCATATCGGTGAACTGACCGGCGCAAGATATATTTCCATAGAGCTTGATGAGACCGATGAGGCCGTAAAGGAAGCGGATGATGAGGAAAAAAGAAGCATGCAGAAGGAAATGTACGCCTGCTGCAAAAATCTGACCGGAGAGGAATTCAGATGCATATTTGATGTTTCTCTCAGGGGAAGCTATTACGATGTGGGAATTATCTACAGCGACGAGCTTCTGCACGGCAAAATGACCGAAAGGGAGTATATCGGCGAGCTTAAAAGCGGACTTGAGGAGGCATTGAATTTTCCTATTATAATGAATCCGGGAAGCAGGGTAGACGGAATAGAGAATCTTGCGGAATCCTGTAAGACGGTGATGGTTTTAAATTATATCAGGACCTTTGAAATCACCTCATATCCAAACGGCGAGGATACAGGCTGGAACGGTCAGGAGTTCTCCGTGGACAAGGGCTCGCTGGACGAGCTTGTACACAGTATAGAAATTAATTCCAAGGAGGACATCCAGAAGGGTGCGGCACTGATTTATGAACAGCTGACTCATTCGGAAAGCCGTGTGTCGGACATGGCAATAAATTATCTGCTGTTTGAACTGATTCATGTTGCGAGGGAGCTGAACCCCGACATTAATCAGGAGGAGGTTTTTAAAAATATCGGAAACACATCCTTTGACGCTTCGTATCTTGAGGGAAACCTTGAGAATATTACCCTGATGCTTATGAACTATGCGGATTACATTAATGAGCTAAGGGGCGGAAATTCGTCGGGTATACTTAAAACCATTGAGGCGGATATGCGTGAAAATTATAAGGATAATCTTACACTGAAGGATTTCGGAAAAAAGTATTATGTCAACTCCGCATATCTCGGCCAGCTTTTCAAATCGAAATACGGAATGTCCTTTAAGGCATTCCTGCACAAGGTAAGAATTGAAAAGGCTGAGGAGCTTCTCATGAATACGGACATGAAAATGTACAGTATTGCCGAGGCGGTAGGATATAAGGATACGGACTATTTCATAAATCATTTTATTGCCGAAAAGGGATGTACCCCCACAAAGTACAGGAAGCAGTCGGGAAAATAAATAGCAGCTGCTCTCTGCCGGACAACGGAATATGCCGTTTGTACAAAATTGTACATTGAGAACGCAAAACACGTGGATTTCAAGTGGCAGGATTGCCTAAAAGACGTATGGAAACGGCGGAATAATAGGACATATTTTACAAATAACCCGAAAAATATAGTGTCAAAAATATAAAGACCTATATTTTATCGGGTTATTTTTATAAAAAATAGGGGTTGCTAAAAAAACGTTTTACAAGTAAAATGTGACTCGTGTAGCGGGACACGCTACAATCAAAATATTGAGGAGGTCAATATGAAAAAAAGACTAGTATCACTGTTATTAGTTCTTGCTATGGCTCTTTCAGTACTCGCTGGATGTACAAAGACAGAAGACAACAAGCCTAATGACAACCCTGCAACAACAGATGCACCTGCAACAACAGACGCACCTGCAACAACAGATGCACCTGCAACAACAGATGCACCTGTAACAACAGACGCACCCGTAGTAGTAGATGATGATGAAGTTACAGACTTCACATTCTACATCACAATGCCCGGTTCAGAGAAGAATTCAGACAATGACATTGCTGAAATCATCGCTGAAAAGTGGGGCGTAAGAGTTAAGGAGACCTGGTTAACAGGTCAGACAGCTGCTGAAGCTACCGGTACTCTTATCGCTGGTGACAAGTACACAGACTTCATCGATTCTGATGAAATGAACATGCTCGTTGAAGCTAATGCTCTTATCGCTCTTGATGATTACATCGATCAGTATCCTGAGTTCAGAGATACATGGTTCACAAAGGAAGAGTGGGATAAGTTCCGTCAGCCCGATGGACATATCTACTGGATCAATCCTTTCGGCAACACCTATGGCGAGCCTACAGCTACAACACACAACGACGAAGCATTCTGGATTCAGTGTCGTGTTCTTGAGTGGGCTGGTTACCCTGAGATGAAGACTCTTGATGATTACTTCAATGCAATCGAAGGCTACATCGCAGCTAACCCTACATTCACATTACCTGATGGTTCAGTTATCGACAACATGGGTTACACAATCCTCTGCGAGGACTGGAGATACTTCTGTATCGAGAACGCTGGTCAGTTCTTAGCTGGCTATCCTAATGATGGTTCTGTTATCGTTAACAAGACCAACATGACAATCGAAGATTACAACACATCAGAAGATACAAGATTATACCTCAAGAAACTCAATGAAGAGTATCAGAAGGGTATCGTTGATAAGCAGAGCTTCACACAGACATACGATGAGTACATCGCTAAGCTTTCTACAGGTGCTGTACTTGGTATGTGCGATCAGTGGTGGGATTTCGCTTACGACGTAGAGGCTGTATTCACAGCACAGGGTCTTGATAAGCTCGGATGTAACTACGTTCCTTTCGGTCTTACAACAAAGGGCGATGGCGTTAACAGATGGCATACATATGATGATACTGTAAACCAGGCATCAGGTATCGCTATTACAAAGGATTGTCAGGATGTTGACAAGGCATTCTGGTTCCTCGTACAGTGCGCTATGGATCAGGAGCTTCATGATCTCAGATTCTGGGGTGTAGAAGGCGTTGACTACCTTGTAGACGAGAACGGCTTATACTACAGAACAGAAGAGATGAGATTAAATGCAGCAGATACAAATTATCAGGCTTCTCACCTTTGCGATTACTCATACTTCCCTCAGTGGGGCGGCACATCAAGAGACGGTATCAATGCTATGACACCTTCTTGCCAGCCTTCAGAGTTCCAGAACGGTATGGCTGAGCCTCTTAAGAACGTATTCAAGGCATACAATGCAAACAACTATGCTGATATGATCGGTTCAGTTGTTGAGTCTAACGGACCTTGGTTCCCTATGTACTCATATTCTAACAACTTCACAAAGGATACTCCCGGTGGACTTGCATTCGCTCTTATGGGTGAAGTAAAGCACGAGTGGTTACCTCAGGTTGTTATGGCTGCAGATTTCGATGCTAAGTGGGATGAATATATGGGCGTTTACAGCTCATGTAAGCCTGAAGATTTCCTTAAGGAAATGCAGGATATTCTCGATACTTTCAAGTAATAACCGAGAATCGGATAACTTAATCTGACTTAATTAATTGCGAAGCGGCAATCGTATTCCTACGGGGACGCTATTGTCGCTTCCTTTTTTGAGGATAGGAGACGCCTTATGGCAAATCAGAATAACAATAATACGCGTGTTGACGACAACGGGTTTGAAGTAGTTGAGTCTAAAAGATCGGCCCCCGAATATATTGAATTAGATAAGAAAAAGCGAGATAAGAGGTTCACATGGAAGGAAGTAAAACGCCAGAAGGCACTTCTTATCATCAGTTTATTTGTTTTCGCTTATGGTTTCCTTTTTTACTATTGGCCGCTTACCGGTTGGGGTATGGCGTTTGTAAACTATAAGCCTGCGAAAGGAATTTTAGGGTCGGACTGGATCGGACTCGATACATTTAAATTCCTTTTCGGAAATGAGATTGCGGGCTTCTGGCCCACATTCAGAAACACTCTCTGTATGGGTGTTATCAACCTTATAACAACAACATTCATGGCAGTATTATTTGCCATCCTTCTTAATGAGATTAAATCCACGGTAATTAAGAAGCCTATCCAGACAATTTCTTACCTGCCTCACTTCCTTTCATGGATCGTTGTATGTGGTATCCTTCATGACGCTCTTTCAGGAAGCAAGACAGCAATTGTCAACGAGGTTCTTATGAATCTTGGAATTTTAGATGATCCTATCGATTTCTTTGCAAAGCCTGAATACTTCTGGGGTATTGTAGCTTTTGCAAACTGTTGGAAGGAAACTGGTTGGAATGCAATCATTTACCTTGCCACCATCACCGGTATTGATCCCTGTCTATATGAGGCAGCATCAATCGATGGAGCTGGCAGATGGCAGAAGATTAAATATATTACGTTACCCGGTATCAGACCTACCTTCATGATCCTGCTCCTTATCAACGTTGGTAACGTTCTTAACGCAGGTTTTGAGGTTCAGTACATTTTAGGTAATGACCTTGTAAAGAAGTTCTCACAGACAATTGATATCTTCGTTCTGAAATGGGGTATCGGTTTAAGTGACTTCTCACTTGGTAGTGCTGCTGGTATCTTCAAGAGTCTTATCAGTGTCATCCTGATCTTCATTGCAAATGCAATTGCGAAGAAGACCGGTGACGAAAGATTATTCTAAGGAAGGAGGGTGATGAAATGGCAGAAGAAGTACAGGTACGCGAGCAGGATATGAACGGTTCTGATAAGGATAAGGTTCGTCTTAAGTCTACTGCTCCCGAGTATGTAAAATATAGGAAAGCTAAGAAATTATCTCATCACGTCTCCGTTGGTGATGTTATTTTCAAGGTGTGCCTTGCAGTATTCATGATTTTATTCCTGGTTATTACAATGTACCCTGTTATCAACACATTGGCACTTTCATTAAATGATGGTACCGATGCGGTTCGAGGCGGCATTCATTTGCTTCCGAGAAAATTCACATGGAAGAACTACGAGACGGTTCTTGCAATTGAGAACTTCCCGGTAGGTGCCAAAATCACAGTTTTAAGAACTATAATCGGAACACTTTCTTCACTTGTTGCAAATGCTCTTCTTGCATTCGTAGTAAGCCGTAAGAGATTCCTTTTCGGAAAACAGATGTCATTCTTCTGGGTTCTCACAATGTATGTTAACGGTGGACTTATTCCTAACTTCGTTCTTTTAAAGGATTTAGGCTTTACCGATTCATTCTGGGTATATGTTGTACCCAGTATGCTTGGCGCATGGAACATGCTTGTATTACGTACTTACATGAACGGTCTTCCCGATTCGCTTGAGGAATCCGCACAGCTTGACGGTGCAGGCTATTGGACAATCTTCATGAAGATTATCTCACCTCTCTGTAAGCCTGTATATGCAACAATCGCTCTTTTCGTTGCTGTAGGTCAGTGGAATTCATGGTTTGACGCAATGCTCTACAACAAGACATCGTCTATCTATACAACACTGCAGTATGAGCTTCAGAAGCTGCTTGCATCGGTTATGCAGCAGAGCGGTAGTGCTGAAAGTGCAAAGAACAATGTAAATGCGGCAACCGTTACACCTATTACGGTCCGTGCGAGTGCAACAATTATCACAATGCTTCCTATCATCTGTCTGTATCCGTTCCTTCAGAGATACTTCGTTACCGGTCTTACAATCGGTGGTGTTAAGGAATGATTCGGCAGACGGCATAAAACTTATGGATAAAATGCACCTCCGGTGCACTAAAGGAGAGATATGAAAGTTAATTATAATGGCCGTTACGGTCTTTTAGACAGTCTGAAGTCAATTCTATTCTGCCGTATTGCAGCTATAGCCTGTGTAATTGCTTCAGTTGTTCCCATATTCATGCCTTGGGTTTATGCAAAGGTAGGAAAGAAGGAATATACCTTCAAAATGTATGAGCTTTTTGGATTTGACAGTATTTTCTGCAATTTGAAGAGTTATGCAAAGAGAACAACATCATATTCGGTATTTAATACCCTTTTCATGATATCGGTTGTTCTGTTCCTTGTTGCTATGGTAGTTGAGGTAATCTGCCTGATTCTTAATATCGTTAAGGCTAAGAAGACATGGGCTTATACAGCACTCAGATATGCTTCATTCCTCGGACTGGCAGCAACAGGAATTATTCTCTGCATGATAATGTCGCTTCCTAACTCAAAGAGTAAGCTTTTCTTCCAGGGAATGTTTTCCTTTAAGATAGCGGTCTTCGTACCGATGCTCGCCCAGATAATCCTGGCACTTGTCCTTACGGGACGTATGCTGGAAAATGCAATTGCGGTAGGTCTTTATTATCCTTTGGATATTCCTTCAATCGGTGAGTACAAAAAGTTCCTCAGTGAAGAGTCACCCGAAGGAAACACGACCGTTGCATAAAAATTTTAAAAAGGCTTGACAAAAGAAATCTGTCGTGATATGATACGCAAGGTTGCAAAACCAAAGCTTGTGTATTGAAAAATACACATTGACCGAAGACAGCAGGTATCTGAATGCGAATTCCAATAACAAGATGTCAGTATTCAGATGTAAGCTCCCTGACAGGACGCCCGCCGAGGGAAAATGTATGACGATTGATATTATATTGATTAATACAGCTTTCCTGATTTTGGTCAGGGAAGCTGTTTCTTTATTATTTCCTGTTTCTGGAGGCTTTTTGTTCCGCATACAAGCAGAAAGCACCATTTCCGGAGTATTAACGAAGGCTTCCAAGAATAATTACAGGAGGTAAATCAAAATGGCAAAGGTTGAACTTAAGGCCCCCATTATCGATGAGATTAAGGGACATGTTGCAAATGCCAAGGCAGCCGTTGTTGTTAACTACTGTGGTATCACTGTTGAGCAGGACACTCAGCTTCGTAAGAAGTTAAGAGAAGCAGGCGTTGTTTATAAGGTTTATAAGAACACCTTCTTAAAGCGTGCTTTTGAAGGCACAGATTTTGCTCAGCTTGATAAGGTTCTTGACGGACCTACAGCAGTAGCTTTCGGCATTGACGATGCTACAGCACCTGCAAGAATTATTTCTGAGTTCATGAAGAACGCTCCCACACTTGCATTCAAGGGCGGCGTAATCGACGGAACCTACTATGATGAGGCAGGCTGCAAGCTTATTGCAACTATCCCTTCAAAGGAAGTTCTTATTTCCAAATTGCTTGGTTCACTCCAGTCACCTGTTACAAACTTCGCTCGTGTTATTAAGCAGATCGCAGAGAAGAACGGTGCAGAGGCATAATCAGGCTACATTTTAAAATGTCATAATACTAATAATGGAGGAAAATAAAATGACAACAGCAGAATTTATCGATGCTATCAAAGGCATGACCGTATTAGAGCTTAACGATTTAGTTAAGGCTTGTGAAGAGGAATTTGGCGTAAGCGCAGCAGCAGGTGTTGTTGTAGCAGCAGGCCCCGCAGCAGCAGCTGAGGAAGAGAAGACAGAATTCAACGTAGAACTTACAGAAGTTGGCGCTGAGAAGGTTAAGGTTATTAAGGTTGTTCGTGAGCTTACAGGCTTAGGCCTTAAGGAAGCTAAGGACGCAGTTGACGGCGCTCCCAAGGTTCTTAAGGAAGGCGTTTCTAAGGAAGAAGCAGAAGCAGCTAAGAAGCAGCTTGAAGAAGTTGGCGCTAAGGTTACTCTTAAGTAATTTACAACCCAATAAAAAACAGAGACCTGTGGGAAATCCCACAGGTCTTTTTTTAAAGTTCGGTATTGACTTCTTTACAAGAGTATGATATTATGTACAGTGCACATCTGTCTACAACTATGCCCATTTGTAGTAATTATAACATAGTTGAAAAACAATTGCAAGAGATTACCAATACTAATTCAAGGGGTGACACATCAATGATGGAAAAAAACAGGATACGGCCTATCAAAGTTGGTAAGGGCGTAAGAATGAGTTACTCGAGACAGAAGGAAGTTCTGGAGATGCCTAATCTCATTGAGGTTCAGAAGGAATCCTACAACTGGTTCCTGACGGAAGGCCTTCATGAGGTGTTCAGGGATATTTCTCCCATCGAGGACTATAATGGAAAGCTGAGCCTGGAGTTCATTGACTTCCAGCTTTGCAGGGATGACATTAAGTATACTATTGAAGAATGTAAGGAACGCGATGCAACATATGCTGCTCCCTTGAAAGTTAAGGTAAGGCTTCATAATAAAGAGGATGAGGACGTTATCAAGGATCATGAGATTTTCATGGGCGACTTCCCCATTATGACAGAAACCGGTACATTCGTTATCAATGGTGCGGAGCGTGTTATCGTAAGCCAGCTGGTACGTTCTCCCGGTATCTATTATGAAATTTCACATGATAAGCTTGGTAAGAAGCTTTATGCATGTACGGTTATTCCCAGCCGTGGCGCATGGCTTGAATATGAAACAGATTCCAATGATGTATTTTATGTACGTGTAGACCGTAACCGTAAGGTTCCGATCACAGTATTCCTTCGTGCACTTGGTATCGGCACAAAGGCACAGATTCTTGATATGTTCGGCGAGGAGCCCAAGATTCTTGCTTCCCTTTCAAAGGAGCCTGCAGAGGTTGCTGAGGAGGACAGCTACGAGGGCGGTCTGAAGGAATTATATAAGAAGCTGCGTCCGGGTGAGCCTATCTCTGTTGAGAGCGCAGATTCACTTGTCAGAAGCATGTTCTTTGATGTAAGACGTTATGATCTTGCAAAGGTCGGACGTTATAAGTTCAACAAGAAGCTTGCTCTGAAGAGAAGAGTTGTAGGCTGCACACTTGCAGAGGATGTAATCGACAGCTCAACAGGCGAAATCCTTGCTGAAAAAGGCACGGTTATCAACGAGAAGCTTGCGGATAAAATCCAGAATGCAGCTGTATTCAGCATTACAGTCCGTTCAGAGGAGCATGATGTAAAGGTTATCTCCAATATGGCGGTTGACCTTGCCTGCCACGTTCCCTTTGAGTGTACGGATGAAGTAAAGGAAGAGCTTGGAATTACCGAGCCGGTTTACTATCCTGCATTAAAGGAGCTGCTCGACCAGTATTCAGATCCCGATGAGTTAAAGGATGCCATTAAGCGTAATATTGCTTTACTTATTCCCAAGCATATTACAAAGGAAGATATCTTCGCATCAGTCAGCTACAACATCCATCTTGAGTATGGTGTAGGCAACAAGGACGATATCGACCACTTAGGAAACAGACGTATCAGAGCCGTTGGCGAGCTGCTTCAGAACCAGTACCGTATCGGTCTTTCCAGAATGGAAAGAGTTGTACGTGAAAGAATGACAACACAGGATCTTGACGGCGTAAGCCCTCAGACCCTTATCAATATCAAGCCCGTAACTGCAGCTGTTAAGGAGTTCTTCGGAAGCTCGCAGCTGTCACAGTTCATGGACCAGCATAACCCTCTTGGTGAGCTTGCCCACAAGAGAAGATTATCAGCCTTAGGACCCGGCGGTCTCTCACGTGACCGTGCTTCCTTCGAGGTTCGAGACGTACATTACTCACATTACGGCAGAATGTGTCCTATCGAAACTCCAGAAGGTCCTAACATCGGTCTTATCAACTCGCTTGCTTCCTATGCAAGAATAAATGAGTATGGATTTATTGAGGCTCCTTACCGTAAGGTTGATAAGTCGGATCCTTCAAATCCTAAGGTTACAGACGAAGTTATTTACATGACGGCAGATGAAGAGGATAAGTACGTTGTTGCTCAGGCTAACGAGCCTCTTGATGCTGACGGACATTTTATTAATGCAAACGTTTCAGGTCGTTTCAAGGAGGATACATCACAGTTCCAGAAGGCAAAGATTGACTTCATGGACGTTTCGCCTAAGATGGTATTCTCTGTTGCGACAGCCCTTATTCCTTTCCTTGAGAACGACGATGCAAACCGTGCCCTCATGGGTTCAAACATGCAGCGTCAGGCAGTTCCGCTTTTAAGAAGCCAGGCTCCCGTAGTAGGAACAGGTATGGAGCATAAGACTGCAGTTGACTCAGGTGTATGCGTACTTGCAAAGCATGCGGGACGTGTTGAAAAGGCAACTGCCACACATATTGTAATCAAGGCAGAAGACGGTTCAAGAGATGAATATAAGCTCTTAAAGTTCACCAGATCGAACCAGGGTACCTGCATTAACCAGCGTCCTATTGTTAATAAGGGCGATAAGGTCATTGAAGGTCAGGTTATCGCAGACGGTCCTTCAACAGACCATGGCGAGCTGGCACTCGGTACAAACCCTCTCATCGGTTTCATGACATGGGAAGGCTACAACTACGAGGATGCCGTTCTGCTTAGCGAAAGACTTGTTGCAGAGGATGTTTATACATCTGTTCATATCGAGGAATATGAGGTAGAAGCAAGAGATACAAAGCTCGGACCCGAGGAGATCACAAGGGATATTTCGGGTGTCGGCGAGGATGCTCTTAAGGACCTTGACGAGCGCGGTATCATCCGTATCGGTGCTGAGGTCCGTGCGGGCGATATTCTTGTCGGACGTGTTACTCCTAAGGGTGAGACAGACCTTACTCCCGAGGAGAAGCTCCTGCGTGCAATCTTTGGCGAGAAGGCAAGAGAAGTACGTGATACATCACTCCGTGTACCTCACGGCGAGTATGGTATCATTGTTGATGCAAAGGTATTTACAAGAGAGAACGGCGATGAAATGCAGCCCGGTGTAAACCAGACAGTACGTATCTATATCGCACAGAAGAGAAAGATCCAGGTTGGTGATAAGATGGCCGGCCGTCACGGAAACAAGGGTGTTGTTTCACGTGTACTTCCTGTAGAGGATATGCCTTTCCTTCCTAACGGACGTCCTCTTGATATCGTACTTAATCCTCTGGGCGTACCTTCACGTATGAACATCGGGCAGGTTCTTGAGATTCACTTAAGCCTTGCAGCGAAGGTACGTGGTTTCAATATTTCATCGCCTGTGATTG
>JAZQNG010000095.1:0-12425 GCA_045627205.1 Lachnospiraceae bacterium | reverse complement strand
TACGATCCGACTTGGTTCAAAAATCCCTGATTTTTGAACCGGCAACCCCGTCCCCCTATGGTCATCTTTACATGATAATATTCTGTTCTTTTGTCAGTTTTCCAAGAGTAAGGGTAGCTTCCTTATCACCTGCAGAAAGGCTGTAGGTACCTCTGAAGCCTTCTATTTCTACATTTCCGTTATCGTCGGTATGTATTTCCTCATCGGTATTCCAAACCTCGTGGATAAGCTTCTTCAGCAATGTGTAGGAGGGCTTAACTGAATTGTCCTTACGGATGACACCGCTCGGAGCACCAAGCCATGCACCGTCAGAGAAATCCCAGCCTGTGATTGCTTCAACAAGCGGATGTGCAAAGAGGAAACTATACATATCCTCGATTTCGCGTGCCTGACGTTCCTCTCCCTCGGGAGTTGTGGGCCATTCGGGAATCTGGTAGTCATTCAGGTCTACGATGTCTGCCGGCATGATGTGACCTGAAACCAGAGTATTTTCGGTAAAATGAAGCGGAATACCGAAGCGCTCGAAACGCTTGAGAACCTCTGCCAACTTTTCTGTTCCCATGTAGCCCTGATGCTGATGGGTCTGAAGACCGATTGCTCCGATGGGAACACCTGCCTCGAGACATTCATCGATCAGATCGGCATATTTATCACTTAAGTTGAAGTCGTTTATCAGAAGAACGGCGTCGGGATTTGCGGCCTTTGCAGCGGCAAATACCTCCTTAACAAGGTTCACGCGTCCGTATTCCTGACAGATCCGTGTGATGGCATTGTCATATTTGTCGAATATAGGCATGATGACAACCTCGTTGATGACATCCCACATATCAACTACACCCTTGAAGTTTGTGACTTCACGGTTGATTCTGGCCAGCTGCTTGTCCAAAATTGTTTTATTGTCGTATTTAAGAAGCCAGTCTGCACAGACGGTGTGCCAGCAGAGAGGATGTCCTTTTACACGGATGTTGTTTTCCGTAAGGAATTTTGAAGCCTTCATGAGGTTTTCGGTATTCGGCTTTCCCTCCTCGGGCTCGAAGCCGCCCCAGTAGAAGGGTAAGGTCCCGTAGTTGTAAACAGCAAGCCATTTGTTCAGCCTGTCGTCCCAAAACTCAGGGTTGGGGGCACCGGCTGCCTTGGCTAAAGCATCAAAGGCACCGCAGCCGAATAAGAATTCGTGATTTGTCTGCTTAAGCCTGAGACTTGAATTTGCAATTGCATTCCCGTTTGAATCGGTAACATGTAAAAGACTTTTTGATTTTCTTGCGCTGTAATCCAAGCTATATCCTCCTTGTAAAATTGGCTGTAGAGCCTTTTTTCCGTATCTTTAATTATTATTATCTCATTTTATCGGGTTATGGTCAATGTATTTTATGATTATTCTGTCAGTTAATCTTTGCTTTACAAATTTGATACAATACAATATAATAAAAATATTGATGTATACACAAAAAGAAACATTTTAGTGGTTAGCCGAAAAATGCTGAAAAGATTGTCTGATGTCGGATAAAAACTGATAAAGACAGCAAAAAGACCGCCTCTTTTAAGCCCGGACGGTTGTATGACAGGAGGATGTATGAATAGGATTTCGGTTTGTAGTAAAAAAAGAGGAATGTATTTTCCTGTTATTTTGTTTGTAGTGTTTATGCTATATATTGTGCTTCTTCCGGACAATCCTGTAAGGGCTGACGACGCCTTGAAGTTTGAAAAGAAAAGCCATACCATGTACGAAGGAAATGTGGTTGAGCTTAAGGTGGTGCCGGTGGATGAAGGAGAGGCGGTGCCTGATGCTTATTTACTGTGGGGAACAAGCTTTAAAAGCTCCAATGAAAATGTTGCCAGGGTGGATTCCTCAGGAACGGTGACCTGTGTTGGAACAGGTACTGCCACAATTACGCTTGAAGGATACGGCTATACCGCGAAAACAAAGGTGAAGGTGAAATCAGGGAAATGCACTCTTTCAAGGGAAAAGAGTATTTTGTATAAGGGTGAATCCTTGAATGTGCGCCTGAAAAATAAAAAGCATAAGGCTGTCAGCTATTTCTGCGAGGTGACGGATTCACAGACAGGTGCACTGGCGGACGATGCCTTTTCGATATGCGTTGATGATGCAGGTAAATACAGTATTGAAGCATGTGAAGAGGGCGAATACAGGGTACGCTTCATTTTGAAGGATGCGGATGGCACGAGCTTTTCAAAAACAGGCGAGATATCAGTACTTCCATGCGGCTTAAGCAAAGGTGAATGCTCTGTTGCCTGCGGTGATACCATTACTGCTGATATGGAAAACTGCAGTCTTGTTTCTGCAGGTGTTGCCTACTGGTTTGACATGGATGAAGATATTCATTATACAGACAGCGAGGAGGAAGCCCCTGTAATAATTGATGATGAGGACGAGCTGAATATCACCGGACTTGCCGAGGGAATGGTATATCTTGATGTGGTTTACGATACTCCCTATGCGGAAAAAGTTGAGGCCGGACTTAAGGTTTATGTTACAAATCCCCAGTATGAGCCCGTACAGGACTATCTTTGGGTAAATGAGTGGACCGATCTGAAGCTGAGCGGTGTAAGCAGCTGCTCTGAATTTGATATTACGGCAGAAGATGAGGAAATGCTTGAAATTGACCGGAATGGTGAAGCTGTAAGAATAATGCCTAAAAAGACGGGTAAATGCAAGCTTTATATAACTGCGGACGGTGTTGATTTTGATGATGAAATCGAGGCAATTGCGGTTGAGCTTCCCGACAGCTCCGTTCTTCTTGCCAAGGGCGAAAAATACCAGTGCAGGATTTCCGGGATACCTGAAGGAATGAAGCTGCAGTATACCGTTTCAGACGAGGATGTTCTGAAGGTTTCAAAAAAGGGAAAGGTGACTGCCAAGGGCTACGGCATATCGACTGTATATGTTGAGGTTGCGGAACGCAGCTTCAGCTTTGTAGTGAATGTTGGAACTCCTGAGGGCATCGGTGCGGCAAAATATGCGGCAGACAAGGTTGGAAAGGCCTCCTACAGCCAGGGAAAGCGAATGGAGGAGGGCTATTATGACTGCAGCTCGCTGGCATGGAGAAGCTATGCTTCCGTAGGTGTTTACATTGGCAATGACAGTTATGCACCGACGGCAGCGGACCTGGCCAAATATCTTGCTGACAACGGTTGTGTGATTGAGATGGGTGAAACCGATATCAGTGAGGTCCTTCCGGGAGATTTAATATTCAGTACAAGCGGCGGTGACAACGGCAGATATCTGAAGATTGACCATGTGGGAATTTATTATGGCGCCAGTGACGCCTACGATGACTGGTATTACTGGTACTGGTTCGGTGATGATGATGCACCGGAGTATTCCGGGACTATGGTACACGCCGGAAGCTCGGGCCAAGGTGTATACTTCGGAAGCTTCCCGGGATACGGTAAAATCGTGATGACTGCCAGACCTGTGGGAATTTAAGGACTTTGGCTGGCAGCAGCCCCTGTGTAAAAATGAAATGATGGTGGAAATACACCAATTTGGAATACAAAATCAGCCATCATTTAATCATGAATATACATTGTTTATTATTTGAGGTTTGCATATCATTATATTGTGTCTTATGGTGACGCAGATAGATGATATGCAAACTGTTTTTTTATTATCCGGAGGATTTTAATCTGCCGGACGGATTATTTTATTGTCGATAAAAGGGAAAAGGAGACTCCACATCATGGATGCAAAGACGCTTCCCAAGTCAAGGCTGGCCTGGCTGTGGGAGAATATGAAGGGCAGACGGGGAATGTTCGTGGCTGCTCTGGTCGGAACGGTTGTTTACAACATTATGCAGCTCGTTGTTCCGTATTTTTCGGGAGAGGTAGTGGACCTTTTTAAGCAGATACAGGAGGACGGCGGCTCAATTGCGGAGAACAGGGAACAGTTCTTTATGCTGATAGGGGCTATGGTCGGACTTACCATTATCCGTGTAATCATTGTTTATCTGGTCTGCATGGCTTTTGAACGTGTTTCGCAGTTTGCCCTGTTCAGGATCAGGAACTATCTGTATGATAAAATCCAGCGTCAGGATATGAAATTCTATGGCACCTACCGTACCGGTGATCTGATGACGCGAGTGACCGGTGACCTTGATGCTGTGCGCCATAATGTTGCCTGGGTCATCAGGATGATTGTCGAATCATTTACACTGTTTCTGGCGGCAGCAGTGTTCTTTTTCATTATCAACTGGAAGCTTGCAATTGCGGTATTGCTGCTTTCACCTGTCATTTTTATCATTATTTTCAGCTTCAGGAAAACAGTTAAGCCCAAGCACGAGCTTCTTCGTGAAAAGCTTGCGGGGATGAATACGAATGCCCAGGAGAACATATCCGGAAATAAGGTTGTAAAGGCCTTTGCCCGTGAGGACTACGAGAAGGACAAGTTCGAGAAAAGCAACAGGGATTTCGCTAAAACCAGTATGGATACACATATGACATGGCTGAAGTATTTCCCCTTTGTTGAAACCATCGCTAACGCACTTCCGGCAATCCTGCTTCTTGTTGGCGGTCTGTTTATCATAAATGATGAGCTTACAATCGGTGAATATGTTTCCTTCTCCGGACTTATCTGGGCTGTTGCAAATCCCATGCGCCAGATGGGAAACATCATGAACGAATTTCAGCGCTTTTCGGCAGCCTCAGCCAAGGTTATGGAAATCTATTATTCTGAGCCGGAAATTGTCGATAAACCGGATGCAATTGCGCATGAGGGACGATTCAAGGGAAAGGTTGAATTTAAAAATGTTTCCTTCAAATATGATGACGGAACCTACCCGGTCCTTAAAAATGTTTCATTTGTTGCAAATCCCGGGGAGACCATAGCGATAATAGGTGAAACAGGCTGCGGAAAGACCTCGCTTATCCAGATGATTCCCAGATTCTTTGAGGCTACTTCGGGAGCTGTGCTGGTGGATGATGTGGATGTAAGGGACTACAGGATGGAGGATCTGAGAAAGAACATCGGCCTTGCCACGCAGGATGTGCTTTTGTATTCAGATACGATTGAGGGTAATATTGCATACGGAGTTCCGGAAATGAGTGCGGATGAGGTTGTAAAATATGCGCGCTATTCGGCGGCATCAGATTTTATTTCAAAAATGCCAGAGGGGTATGCAACGATAGTCGGAGAACGCGGCGTCGGTCTTTCGGGAGGTCAGAAGCAGAGGATTTCCCTGGCAAGAGCTCTTGCTATCAAGCCGTCCATCCTGATTCTTGATGATACGACCTCGGCTGTAGATATGGAAACAGAAAAGGAAATCCAGCATTCGTTGAAGGAACTGGATTTTGACTGCACAAAGATCATTATTGCACAGCGTATATCTACGACAAAGTCTGCGGACAGGATACTCGTACTTCAGGACGGATGTATTCTGGAGTCGGGCTCACACGATGAGCTTGTTAAGCAGGATGGATATTACGCGCAGCTGGTAAAGCTTCAGCTGGGTAATTGATGGAAAGATTCCGGAAAATTCTATACGGAGGATATTTTAATGGCTGAGAAAAATACCTACAGGCAGGATGAAAGGCTTGAAGAGCCGTTCGATTTACGCCATCTTCTGCTTGCTTCTGCATACATCAGAAAATATTTAAAACAGATGATATTTGCGCTCTTTTTAAGTGCAATAGGCGGGGCTACTGCACTTATGGCCCCGGTTATCACAAAATGGGCCCTGGACGATGCACTTCCTAATAAGGATACGAAATATCTGATAGAGCTGGTTGCTCTTTTGATAGGTGTATTTGCCGTGAGCATCATCTTTACGACAATCCGTTCGAGGATAATGATCAAGGTTTCCCAAAATATCATTTATGATATCAGAAAGGACCTTTTTGCACATCTTCAGAAACTGTCCTTCCAGTATTATGATGACCGTCCTCACGGAAAAATCCTTATCAGGGTTGTAAATTATGTTAATTCCGTGTCAGATATGCTCTCAAACGGTCTTATCAACATTATCCTTGAAACCATTAACCTGATTTTCATTATAGTTTTCATGCTTGCGGTAGATGTACAGATGTCGCTGGTTGTAATGTGCGGCGTTCCCGTACTGGCAATTTTCCTGTTCTGGATTAAAAATCGTCAGCGGAAGGCATGGCAGGCTGTTTCAAACAAAAATTCAAATCTGAATGCTTATCTGCAGGAGAATATTGTCGGAGCAAGAATAACACAGATGTTTTCGCGTGAAAAGGAGAATGCACGTATTTTCTCCAATCTTGCCGATGACTGCAGAAATACCTGGATGACGGCAGTGCGCTACAACAATCTTATCTGGCCCGGAATCGATACTATTTCCGTGCTGATAAGGGCAGCAATTTTTGTGTTCGGTATGGTGGTTTTTGCAAACGGAAACAAGACAGTGGGAACAATCATTGCCATTTCAAACTATGCGGCAAGATTCTGGCAGCCTATTATGAATATGGGCAATATTTTCAACAATTTCCTGAACAATATGGCATATCTTGAGCGCATTTTCGAAACCATGGGTGAAAAGGTTACCGTGGACGATGCGGAGGATGCAACGGAAATGCCGCCGATTAAGGGAAGGGTTGAATTCGAAAATGTATGCTTTTCCTATGATGAAAGCAAGGAGGTCCTCCACAATGTTTCCTTCAGTGTTGAACCGGGAATGAGTGTGGCACTTGTTGGACCTACGGGAGCAGGAAAGAGCACGATTGTGAACCTGCTGTCGCGTTTTTACGATGTGAACAGCGGCAGGGTGCTTATTGACGGGCAGGATGTTTCAGGGGTTACCTTGCAGTCCCTGCGCTCGCAGATGGGTATAATGATGCAGGACAGCTTCATTTTTTCGGGCACAATAAAGGATAATATTCTTTACGGACGTCTTGATGCAACGGACGAGCAGATTGTTCAGGCCAGCACGCGTGTCTGCGCTGCGAATTTCATTGAAAGGATGCCGGAGAAGTACGATACCGAGGTAAAGGAAAGGGGTTCACTCTTAAGCCAGGGACAGAAGCAGCTGATTTCCTTTGCGAGAACACTGCTTTCAGACCCTGCCATCCTTATTCTGGATGAGGCAACCTCCAGTATAGATGTTCAGACAGAAAAAGCCCTCCAGCAGGGCTTGAATGAGATGCTGAAGGGCAGGACTTCCTTTATTATCGCCCACCGTCTTTCGACGATAAGGAATTGCGACAGGATAATGTATATTGATGACGGTGGTATTGTTGAGGCCGGAACACATGATGAACTTATGGCGAAAAAGGGTGCCTACTTCCGTCTGTATACATCACAGCTTCAGGATATTGCTTAAAATACGGGAACTTTATAGCTTCATTTACTGATTCACGGTCTGTTGCCACGTATTACTCTGATATTTCAAGCATATCGGAACCGTAGTAATCATACTGGTACTCATAATGGTTTATGAAGCTTAAGGAGAGACCGTCGCGTACATAGCGGAGCCATGCCTTTGCGTAGATATCATCACGGCTTACAAACCGGTACTTGTCGGGATTTTCAGCCCTGTCATCATCGGGATTTATCCAGAAGCGGGAGTCGACAGATACATTTCTGTTGTCTCCCAGCATGAAATAGCTGTCCTCGGGAACATAGTAGGGACCGAAATCGAGATCGTCTGCCTTTTCCTTCAGATATGGCTCGTCCAGCGGAATCGGTGCATCGTTTATGTATACCTTTCCGTGACGGATTTCAACCTTTTCACCGGGAAGACCTATGATACGCTTTACATAAACGGATTGTGCCTTGTCGCGTACGCCGAGCTTGTAGTTTGATTTGGGATATTCAAAGAATACTACATCTCCACGCTGCGGTTCACCAAATACATAGGCAATCCGGCTTCCGATGACATGGTCGTCCTTCAGAAACTCCGGGACCATTGATTCGGATACAATCTCTGCCTTCATGACGACAAAGAGAGTAACAAATTCGGCCAATATACAGGCTGTTATAATAATAAATACCCAGCTGAGTATTTCTTTTACTATTTTATCTTTTTTGGTCAGCACCTTTTCGTTTCCGGTGTCTGTAACACATGTTTCAGTGCTGCTATATGTATTATCCATTGAATTTTTACCTTTCAATCCGGGACGCAAAATGCGTTTATCTGTTCAATGACGAAATTGGCTGATAAATGCAATGTTTACCCTCAAAATCAATAAAGAGGAATTAATGTCCCGTCTCTATTAAATATCAACTATTTTACTACTTACAGGCATAAATGTAAAGAAAAATAATGCCTACAGCGGCTGATTGATAAAGTCGCAAAGAAATGTGTTGGCTTCGTATTTGCTTTGTTTGAAATGTGAAAATGCTTTTGTTGCATCCGCCTCATTGTCAAATATGCCAAAGACGGTAGGACCGCTGCCGCTCATAAGTGAACCGGCTGCACCGAGCGAGAGCATTTCTTTTTTTATATCTTCAATTTCAGGGTGAAGCTGAACCGTTACATTTTCCAAAACATTTCCAAGAGAGCCGCACATGTCCCTGAGGTTGCCGTTCCTGATTGCATTTATCGTAAAATCGATATCGGGGTGTACGGTGGTTTCGTCAAGAACGAGATTCTGGTATACCATCTGGGTGGAAATACTTAAATCCGGCTTTACTATCAGTATTTTTGCATCCGGGGGCGCCGGAAGGGGAGCGAGCTTTTCACCGATGCCCTCCGCAAGTGCCGTTCCGCCCATAAGGCAGTAGGGCACATCGGCACCGAGTTTGAGCCCCAGCTCCATCAGCTCTTCAACAGATAAATTCTTTTCAAAAAGTCTGTTCATGGCAATAAGCGTGGCTGCGGCATTTCCGCTTCCGCCTGCCATTCCTGCAGCAACCGGTATTTTCTTCACCACATTAGCATATACCCCGTTTGATATATGGTAGGTTTCGCGAAACAGCTGTATAGCCGCATATACCAGGTTTTTCGAGTTTACCGGCAGATAGTTCAGATTTGTTTTCAGTATGATTTTAGGAGTAGTCCTTTTTTCAAAATACAGGCTGTCGTGAAGCGAGATGGTCTGCATTACCATTTTCACGGTATGATAGCCGTTGTCCAGTACGCCTGTCACATCGAGTCCGAGATTTATTTTTGCATACGATTTTATTGATATATGGTTCATTTCGGAATTAGGCCTTTCGGAATGTTATGTTTTTGATTGCTGTGCTTCAGTATTTCCACCGCTTAGCGTGTGCGGAAATGTGTGTATCGCAACATACTGTATTTTACCTGTTTTTGCGGGATTCTTCAAGGGAATATCTTGCATTGTTTCTGTTTGGTGAACGGGAATAAAAAACAGTTTGAAAAAAGCGGTAAAAAGTGTATAATGTATGTAGTTTTCAGCTGTGAAGGGCTGCCGACTGATTATGAGGCAGGGAGGTCTGCAATGTCTATTTTATCATGCAATCATGCTACCTTTGGCTATGATGGAGTTCCGATTTTAAAGGATATAAATTTTTCTGTCGGGCAGGATACGTATCTTTGCGTGATAGGTGAAAACGGTGCAGGAAAAAGTACACTGATAAAGGGCATCCTCGGATTGATAAAGCCTATGGCGGGGCGTGTTGAAACCGGTGATGGGCTGAAGCACAGCGAAATCGGATATCTGCCGCAGCAGACAGAGGTACAGCGAGATTTCCCGGCAAGCGTGTCGGAGGTAGTCCTTTCGGGAAGAATAAACAGTCTTGGCTTTAAACCCTTTTATTCAAAGGAGGATAAGGCTGAAGCTGAAAAAAATATGGAGCTGATGGGCATTACCGGTCTGAAGAACAAGTGCTACCATGAACTGTCCGGAGGACAGCAGCAGAGGGTTCTGCTTGCACGGGCACTTTGTGCGACAAAGAAGCTTCTGCTTCTGGATGAACCGGTGGCAGGTCTTGATCCTGCGGCTACGGATGAGCTTTATAAATTGATTGCCAAGACCAATAAGGAGCAGGGGATTGCCATTATCATGGTATCGCACGATATTCCGGCGGCAATGAAGTATTCGAACCATATTCTTCATCTGTCACAGAAACAGCTTTATTTTGGTAAAACAAAGGATTATGTCATATCGGATACGGGAAGCGTGCTGAATCCCGTAGAAAAATATATCAGCAGGAATATGCATCAGGGCTGAGGAGGCTTTTGCTGCAGGCTTTTTGGTGCGGCACCGGGAGGTAAACGGAAATGGGAAATGAATTGACAGCAAGTGATATAAAGAAAATTGAAGAGGAAATTGAGTATAGAAAGCTGGTTGTCCGCAAGGAAGCCCTGGAGGCCGTAAAGGAGGCAAGGGCGCATGGTGACCTGAGTGAAAATTTCGAATATCATGCGGCCAAAAAAGATAAGAACCAGAATGAAAGCAGAATCCGCTATCTGGAAAAGATGATTAAAACCGCGCATATCGTGGATGATTCATCGAAGGACGACGAAATGGGCATAAACAATACTGCCGACATTTATTTCGAGGATGATGATGAAACAGACACCTTCAGGCTTGTTACCTCTGTGCGAGGTGATATCCTGAACAATCTGATAAGCATCGAGTCGCCACTTGGAAGAGCAATCCTCGGTAAAAAAGAGGGCGAGAGGATTTATGTTGAAAGCGAGACCGGTGAGGGCTATTATGTTGTTTTGAAAAAAATCATTAAAACAAATGATGATAGTAACGATAAAATCAGGAAATTTTAAAAGGAGGGTGTAAAATGGGTTTATTGGACAGTATTTTGAGAAGGGCAACCAATCGTGTTGCAAATGCTGCCGCAGACAGGGTTGTTGATCAGGTGGTTGACAGTATCCGTGGAAATGGTACGTCACAGAAAACGAATTATAATACGGGGGCGCAGAATACAAACAGCCAGCCGTCCACACAGCCGGCAAACAATGCTGTACCTGAGGATGCCTTCGGCGAGGGCTACTGTGATGCTGCAGAGTGCAGGAAGAGAATTCTTGCCTGCCTTTCACAGAATTTCGCTTCTTATTCGGTTCAGGAAAATGCAGCATCTTCCATAATGGGAGAGAATGGCGGAATGCCTTATTCCATCGCTGTTTATCAGGGCGGTACCGTAAAGCTTCTGATAATGATTATCGGAAAGACCACCTGCCAGCTGAGAAAATATCGTTTTTCGATGGAGGCTGCGAAGCGCAACGGAGTGACCATGATTAATTTTGTCGGACACTATCCGAACAGACCGGATTATATTTGCGACAGACTCAGACAATATCTGTAGGATCAGACAACAGGCTAAATTGTTGCCGGTTTGAAAAGCATCAGAAAAGAGAAATATCCAGACCTGTGGAGGATGAAGCCCTGCCATAAGATGGCTTTGCAGGCAGCCGGCATGGTTCAGTCCCGTAGCGTAAGCACAGCTTACTTCAAAGCTGTTTCTCTTTCTGAAATATAACCCTTTGGGGTATTTTATGGTTCCCGGTTAATCCCTGATTAATTTGGAACCATAATTCTTTTTACCGGCCTTTGGAAAGAGCGGGGAATAAAATGAGTCTTTTGGACAGAGTCTATGATGAACAGGTTTGGCGGGAATTTTATGAGTTTAAAAGAAATTCCGGACATCTGAACCGTCGTGAGGCAAAGGAGCTTCTGAGTTTTATTGATAATCATGAATATTCGGAATTTGATAAGGCTGCAAGGCCTAAGCCACCGCAGAAGCTGATTGTAAACAAACAGGGAACAACGAAGAAAAGGGTGGTTTATACCTTTGAGGGAACTGAAAACTATATTCTGAAGCTGATTTCATATCTGCTGTATGAATACGATGACAGGCTTTCGGACTCCTGTTATTCCTTCAGGCGTCATTTAACGGCAAAAAAAGCCATATCCAATGTGCTGAGGGTTGAGGGAATTGCTTCGAAATACGTTCTTAAGGCAGACATTCACAACTATTTTAATTCAATTCCTGCTGACAGACTTGCTGATGAACTGAGCGGCTTTATAGATGACGGCGAGCTTCTGTGTTATCTTCAGAGGCTGCTGCGGGATGACAGGGCAGTGGACGTGGCAACCTCACAAATGGAAATAGGGAACAGGGGAGCCATGGCAGGCATTCCGGTTTCGCCCTTTTTCGCAAACGTTTACCTGAAAAGCCTTGATGATATGTTTGAGAAAATGAAGGTGCCGTATTTCCGCTATTCGGATGATATTCTGATATTTGCGGATACACGTGAACAGATTGACCGATATTTGAAGCTGCTGACGGATACGATAACCGAAAAAGGACTGGAGCTAAATCCACAGAAGGTTGTGATAACCGAACCGGGCTGCAGGTGGGATTTTCTCGGCTTCTGCTATAATGAGGGGAAAATCGATCTTTCAGAAGTGACTAAGACGAAAATGAAGGCAAAAATAAAAAGAAAGGCGAAGAAGTCGGAGGCCAAGCGGTCTTAGGAAGACAACTGCTGGTAACAACTCCTTGGCTCACAGAACGACATGGCTAC
>JAZQNG010000094.1:0-26534 GCA_045627205.1 Lachnospiraceae bacterium | reverse complement strand
TTGCACAAGCAGTACCGAGTCGTCTGTTTGCTATGCCAAAAAGAATAACCATTGCATTTGGAATGCTTTGATTATAACACTTTTTTTAAAAAGGTGATACCTAAATTTGGCCTCCAGAAGGCTCATAAATCGATTTTATGTTATTAGGCGATGTTTCAGTAGGGGATTAGTTTTTCATTCAAGGTTCTTTAGAAACAAAACCTAGACTTTAATTGAAAAATTTAACGCAACAAAGGTAATGCTAAAGATTGCAGAACAGGAGAAGCTATGAAAACTAATTTAAGAGTCAACAGAATAAAAAACGGATTTTCTGAAATCGATGTATGCGGAAATTCAGTATCAGTAAACGGTATTTCACTGGCAGACTTTATGAGATGCAGTGAAAATCGGAAGGAGCTCGAGGATATCATGGATAATGCAAGAACAAGAAGCATATTAAGGCATTTTTGGAAAATCCTCCGTGCAATTCTTTGGATTATCTTTTTTGTCATCTGGACCGTCTGTCTTGTTGCCGGCGGAGAGCTTACAATGATTTCTCTTTTGGTTGGTGTGCTTATGGCTTTTATAAGTATCCTTTAATCTTAAAATGGCGTTTTGATGGTATATTTGAAAGATAAAGATTACTTGACAGACTATGAAAATCTATGATATTATACTATTGAGTTTATATATGTGTTGATTACATAAACAGTTATCTATAGAACATTAATATCATAGATTGGAGACTGGTATGAGTTTTGATAGTATAAACAACAGCAGTAAGCCTATCGAGAGAATTCCGATAAGCCGTGCCATGCCGGGAATGGAGCTTGCAAAGGACATATATTCAAGAAACGATCAGATGATTCTCGGTAGAGGGTCTATTCTGGATGCTCAGAAAATCTCCAAAATCATGTTCTATTCAATTGATACCATTACCATATATAAACAGGCCTCTGAAATTGAAAAAACGCTGACTGAGCAGCTGAAGTCAAGTGTTGAATTCCGTGAGTTTTCACTACATTATGATGAAACCGTTATGTCCTTTAAAAACGAAATCAACAGCGTTGTCCGAGATAATAAGGAAGTGGATGAGGATCTGCTCTTTGATGAAATTGAGGACATGATTATTCAGACGGGAAGCGCTTCACGTATTTTCAATATGCTTCACTGTATCAGGGACTATGATGATACGACATATATGCACAGCGTGAATGTTTCACTTATCTGCAACTGCTTTGCAAGATGGCTGGGAATGAATGATGAGGAGAAAAGGATTCTTACCCTTGGAGGAATTCTTCATGACATTGGTAAAACCACCATTCCTCACAGCATTCTCCAGAAGCCTGACATGCTTTCACCGGAGGAATACAATGCGGTAAAGCTTCATACGGTTCAGGGCTATAATATTCTTAGGGATAAAAAAATAGATGACCGGATAAAGATGATTGCACTTCAGCATCATGAGCGCTCCGATGCTACAGGTTATCCGTTTGCGAAGAATGGGGAGGAAATAGAATCTTATTCCATGATTGTTGCCATAGCGGATGTTTTCGATGCCATGACAAGTGACCGTGTATACAGACCGAGAATATGTCCCTTTGATGTTATTCAGGATTTAGAAGACGGAACACAGAAGTACGATCCGCATTATATGATTCCACTTCTGCAGCAGATAACTGAGGTTTATATAAATCATACTGTACGTCTTTCAAATGATGAGGTCGGCAAGGTTGTTCTTCTGAACCGGAATGAACTCGCGAAGCCTATTGTCCAGATAGACGACAGCTTTGTGGATCTGACTAAAATGCGTCAGTTGAAAATCAGGGAAATATTGTAATTCTGTTTATATTGATTCTTTTATGTGTGTTTTAGCTTAGGATAAAGGCTGAAGTGTGCAGGTACGGTGTGTATCTGCACACTATTTTTATTTTGTTTGGAATAAGTGACTTTTGGACTGATACCCCTTATATTACATTATCCGGGGTGTAATTTTGTACCGAACCTTTAAAATAGTTTGAAAAGATGTAGAGAGGTGTGATAGAATATCAGAATATGGATGGTAAAGTAAAACTGACTGCGGTTAATAGAATTTATAAGAGAGGCTTAGTATAAAATGTCAGAGCTTGAACGAAAACTTTCTGGTGCCGAGATCATTCTGGAGGTTTTAAAGGAAAAAAAGGTTGATACAATATTCGGATATCCGGGTGGAACGGTAATTCATGTATACGATGCATTATATAAAAATGACTGTAATATCAGGCATATTCTGACCTCACATGAGCAGGGGGCAGCACATGCCGCTGATGGCTATGCCCGTTCTACAGGGAAGACAGGAGTGTGTCTTGTGACCTCTGGACCCGGTGCCACGAATCTTGTTACCGGTATTGCTACTGCGTATATGGATTCGGTTCCCGTTGTTGCCATTACCATCAATGTTTCCACGGAAAGTCTTGGCAAGGACAGCTTCCAGGAGGTCGATATAGCAGGAATAGTTATTCCGGTTACTAAACACAGCTTTATCATAAAATCAATTGATAAGCTTGCAGCAACCTTAAGACGTGCCTTTGATATAGCTTCTACAGGAAGACCCGGACCGGTTCTGGTTGATATTACCTATGATGTTACGGTTGCTGAGGCTGAATATGCTCCTGAAATCAGCCAGACCGAAAAAAAATTTTTGCCCGGAGATAAAGAAAAAGCAGAGCTTAAGAGGGCTGCCGCATTATTAAAAAAGGCGCAGAAGCCTGTGCTTCTTGTAGGCGGTGGAGCGGTAATTTCAAAGGCTCAGAGGGAGCTTATACGTTTTGTTGAAAAGTATCCCTGCCCTGTTACGGATACGCTTATGGGTAAGGGTGCATTTCCTGGGGACCGTGCGGAATACATGGGTATGGCCGGAATTTACGGCGGAGAAATTGCAAACCGTCTGTTAAAGGAGGCAGATGTCATCCTTGCCGCAGGCACACGCTTCAGTGAGCGCGTGACCGGTAAAAACGGAGATTTTGCACCGAACGCAAAAATCATCCAGATTGATATTGACAAGGCAGAATTAAATAAAAATATACCGATTGAGCTTGGAATATGTGCAGATGTAAGTGACGCCCTCAAATATCTGAATTCACTTTTTAAGACAGCACCGAAGCAGGGCGGCTATTTATCCGGACTTATCGCTGAGAAAAAAAGTGCCGGAAAATCAAATGCCGGATTACTTAAGGATGGTATATTGAATGGACCTTTGATAGTTGAAAGCGTATACCGCCTTACGAAGGGAGATGCCATTGTGGCAACTGAGGTCGGTCAGAATCAGATGTGGGCTGCGAACGGCTTTGGCTTTTTGAGCGAGGGACAGCTTCTTACGTCCGGTGGACTTGGAACCATGGGATACGGTCTTAGTGCGGCCATTGGTGCAGCTATCGGAAATCCTGAGCGCAGGATTGTAAATTTTGCGGGTGACGGCTGCTTCAGGATGAATATAAATGAGCTGATGACAGCTTCAAGATACAGGCTTCCTATAATTGAAATAATCATAAACAACCAGGCACTCGGCATGGTACGTCAGATGCAGTCTGAGGAATGCGATAGCAGGTTCAGCCAGACGATTTACGAGGACAGGCCTGATTTTGCAGCAGCTGCACAGGCACTTGGAGCAGAAGCCTGTACCGTATCTGATATTAAGGCTTTCGAAAATGCGTTCAAAAAAGCTTTGAAGGTAAAGGACAGACCTGTGGTCATTGTTTGCAATATTCCGCAGGAGGATGTTGTAATCAATTACGAAATTTAAAAAAAGGGTATTTGGAAAATGAACTTCGTTTTTCAAATACCCTTTAAAATTATTTGGCTATGAATAGTAACGTTTTATTTTGTTCCGAACAATCTGTCGCCACAGTCACCGAGACCGGGAACGATATAAGCATTCTCGTTGAGCTTTTCATCTACAACAGCACACCATACCGGAATTTCGGGATGAACCTCATGGAAGGCACGGATTCCTTCGGGAGCGGCGATCATGCTTACCCAACGGATGTTCTTGCAGCCGCGTTTCTTGATGAATTCGGTAGCTGCGATTGCTGAACCGCCTGTTGCAAGCATGGGATCGAGAAGAATAACCTCGCTTTCGGCGATGTCATCGGGAAGCTTGCAATAGTATTCAACAGGCTCGTGGGTTTCATGGTCACGATAAAGACCGATGTGTCCGACTCTTACCTGAGGAAGGATTTTCAGCATTCCGTCTACCATTCCAAGTCCTGCCCTTAAAACAGGAACAAGGGTGATTTTTCTTTTGTGTGAAAGGACCTTTGTTGTACACTTGCATATAGGTGTTTCAACCTCGATGTCCTCGAGTTCAAAGTCACGTGTTACCTCATATGCCATAAGCATTGAGATTTCTGATACAAGCTCACGGAAATCCTTTGTGGATGTGTTTTTGTCACGTAAAAGCGATGTTTTGTGCTGAATAAGCGGATGATCAAAAATAAAAGAATTTTCAAATTCCTGCATGATAAATTTTGTCCTTTCGTTTTGTGTTTTTTGAAATATATATTATATTTCCCAATGGCTTTATTTTACCATAGCTGTGCCAAAAAGTACAGATTAAAAAATAGCCCAAAAGTACAGATTAAAAAATAACTTTCCTTATTTGAAATAGTATGGTAGAATAATGTAGATTGAGGAGTTTTTGGAATTTTACGGGTTTGCAGGTTCCGGCTTAGCTTTCGTGATTGGAGGGGTGGCTGATTATGGGTGAAGAAAAGATTGTAAAGGACAGAAGGGCAGGCGGTCACTGGAAAAAATATGTCGGTTATGGCATAACTGCGTTTCTTGTTATAGCTGCAGCAGTTTTCCTGATTTTTATTTTTGTACGTCAGGAGGATTTTGATGCTACGGTTGATAGGATAAAAACTGCATTTGCACCGATTATTTATGGTGTTGTATTTGCATATCTTATGAATCCCCTTATGAACTTTTTTGAAGAGCATCTGAAAAATTTCCTGTACAGGCATGCCAAAAAGATTACAAGGGCTAAAAGAACCGCAAGGGTCATAAGCATTATCCTGACACTGATTGTTGTTTTCCTTCTGATCACCGTTATCATATATATGTTTGTACCGGAGCTTACCGCAACGGTTTCGTCCCTGATTGAAGAGCTTCCCGAACAGACCGAACGTTTTATGGCCTGGTATAATGAGTTTATTAATGACGGTTCAACAATTTCAACCTATACCGCAGATACACTTGAAAAGCTGATAACCTACCTCGAGGATTTCGTAAATAACGATCTTCTTGACTACGCTACCAATATCCTGAGCTTCCTTGCCACGGGAATATGGAGCGTTTTCAGTATTGTATACAACATTGTTATCGGTCTGATTGTTTCGGTATATATCCTTTATTCAAAGGAAACCTTTTCATGTCAGGCAAAGAAGATATTGTATTCAATGTTTAAGCGTAGAAGGGCCAATACAATCCTGCGTGTAACAAAGCAGTGCCATTTTAAGTTTACCGGTTCCATTACCGGGAAAATAGTTGATTCAGCAATAATAGGAATCCTCTGCTTTGTGGGAATGGTTATTCTTGATATGCCGTATAAGCTGCTTATCAGTATTATTGTCGGAGTGACAAACATTATACCGTTTTTCGGTCCGTTTATCGGTGCGGTTCCCACGGCCTTCCTGATTCTTTGTGTGGATCCCTGGAAATGTCTGTATTTTATTATTTTTATAATTATACTGCAGCAGATAGACTGCAATCTGCTGACTCCGAAGATTGTCGGGGATACAATTGGAATTTCTGCAATCTGGGTGCTTTTTGCCTGCGTCGTATTCGGTTCACTCTGGGGACTTATCGGTATGCTTTTGGGTGTTCCGCTCATGGCCTGCATTTATATGATCATTAAGGAAATCGTTGAGTACCGGCTACAGAAAAAATGCCTGGATACAGCTACGGATTCGTATATCGGTGTCGACCATGTAAATGAGCAGGAGGTTGTCCTGATTGAGCCTGTTGATGAACCGGAAAAGATGACGATAGACGAATATTACAGGATGATCCGTGAGGAGAGGGAAAACCCGCCGGAGTATTCTGAAGAGCTTAATGTTTTCCGTGACAGGAGAAAAGAACGTAAGGAATTAAAAAAGAAAAAGAAAAAATGAAATGAGGAAATATAAATGAAATTAAATCTTAGTCCCGATAACACTGTTTTTACCTTTATCAACAAGATTGTTGACCTTATATGGCTGAGCGTGCTCTGGTCACTTATTGCACTTCCGCTGTTTGTTGCGGCAACCTTTATCAGCATATTCGGCTTCGAGAATCCGGGGCTTCTTCCTATTGTGGCCATGCCAATCGGCTGCTGTCTGATAGGACCTGCTTCGGCAGCATTGTATTATGCCGTTGTTAAGGTTATCAGAAGGGAAAGAGGCTATGCAACAAGATGCTTTTTCCATTCGTTAAAGGAGAATTTTAAACAGGGACTTTTAAGCTCAATGATTTTCGGCCTGTTTCTCGGCATTTTTATAGTTGATTATCTTTTTGCACCGCAGACTATGGAAAATCAGACAATGGTAAGCATTCTGCTCGGAGTGCTTCTTGCTACAGGTATTTTTGCAATATTTATTCTTTTATGGATTAATCCGATTCTTTCAAGATTCACCGTTACACTTAAGGAGCTCTTTAAAAACAGCTTTTATACCGCTATCAGATGCCTGGTAAGAACACTTATCATGGGTGTCTTCTGGTTCGGAATCGGATATGTTTTATGGTACTTCCTTTGGAACAATATGGGATATCTGTTACTTTTCCCCATGTTCCTTCCCGGACTTTCGGCGCTTCTTCGTTCCTTTGTCATCGAGCCTGTATTCAAGAAGCTTGTCGGCGACCAGTCTGAGGCGGAGGCGAACGGAATAGATGCATGGTATGCTGAATAATCAGGCTCGTCCGTTCTTTTAGGCATATTTATTTTATTGCGATAGTACGTTATAACAGAGATTTTACTGCTGCCGGAAGGGTGGCTTATTATCAGACAGAAAGAAGGATGTTTATATGGACCAGGAACTGTATGAGTTAATGAACTGGGGTGCCATGGAGGCACTTGAATATTCAGAGCATGACGATCCGCACAGCTGGCTTGGAAGCCATAAATGCCCTAACGGCGTTCTTTATAATACCTTTCAGCCTACGGCAAAGGCAGTTTCACTTAAAATTGCCGGGAAGCTTACTGAAATGACTCCTACTGATGAGGCCGGTAATTTTTCCTGCTTAAAGCATGATAAAAAGGCTAAAAAATATACTCTTGTAATCACCTATAAGGATGATTCCGTAACGGAAATCGTGGATCCTTACTGCTTTAAACCCCTGTTTAATGAGGAGGATGAAAATCTGTTTATAAAGGGTATCCATTACCGTCTTTATGAAAAAATGGGTGCACATATCACTGAAATAGACGGGGTGAAGGGGACCTATTTTGCGGTATGGGCTCCGAATGCCGAGCGTGTAAGTGTTGTCGGTGATTTTAATATGTGGGACGGCAGAAGACATCCCATGAGAAAGCTGCGTGCATCCGGCGTTTTTGAACTCTTTATTCCCGGAATCGGCGAGGATACGATTTATAAATATGAGGTAAAGGCTAAGAATGGTCTTGCATTTATGAAGGCCGACCCTTATGCAAATAAAACAGAGCTTCGTCCTAATAATGCCTCAATTGTTACGGATCTTTCCTATGACTGGCAGGATGAGGAATGGATTGAAAACAGAAAGAAAATGAATCTTGACAGGACTCCGATATCCGTATATGAGGTTCATTTAGGCTCATGGAAGCGTAAAAGTGAAAAGGATGATGGATTTTATTCATACCGTAAGCTTGCTCCCATGCTTGCAAAATATGTAAAAAAGCAGGGCTATACACATATTGAACTGCTTCCTGTTATGGAGCATCCCTTTGACGGTTCATGGGGATACCAGGTAACCGGATATTATGCAGCAACGTCACGTTACGGTACTCCTCAGGATTTTATGTATTTTATGGATTATATGCACAGGGAGGGTATTGGTGTCATACTTGACTGGGTACCTGCGCATTTCCCTAAGGATGCCTTCGGACTTGCACGTTTTGACGGCGGCTGCCTGTATGAACATAAGGACCCGAGACTTGGTGAGCACCCTGACTGGGGAACACTTATTTTTGATTTCGGCCGTCCGGAGGTTTCAAACTTCCTGATTGCGAATGCCCTTTTCTGGGTTGATAAATATCATGCGGACGGAATACGTATGGATGCGGTTGCCTCAATGCTTTATCTTGATTACGGCCGCAAGGACGGACAATGGGTTGCCAATAAATACGGCGGAAATGAAAATCTTGAAGCAATTGAGCTTTTAAAGCATCTTAATTCCATTTTCCATAAGCAGAACAGCGGTGCACTCATTATAGCCGAGGAATCCACCGCTTGGCCGCTAATTACCGGAAAGGTCGAGGATAACGGACTGGGCTTTGATTTAAAATGGAATATGGGCTGGATGAATGATTTTACCGGCTATATGAAGCAGGATCCGCTTTTCAGGAAGGGCTGCCATGGAATGCTTACCTTCAGCATGATGTATGCCTACAGTGAGAAATTTGTGCTTGTTCTCTCGCATGATGAGGTGGTTCACGGTAAATGCTCCATGCTTAACAAGATGCCCGGATATCCTGTGGACAAATTTGCAAATCTTCGTGCAGCCTATGGCTTTATGACCGGACATCCCGGAAAGAAGCTTTTGTTTATGGGACAGGAATTTGCACAGGAGCGTGAATGGAGCGAGGCAAGAAGTCTTGACTGGGAGCTTCTTGAGGATGAGATGCATTTAAAGATGCAAAAATATTGTGCGGATTTAAATAAGCTGTACACCGGACGTAGCTGTATGTATGCACTTGATAACGAGCCTTCAGGCTTCAAGTGGATGAGCTGCCTTGATGCAGACCACAGTATAGTGAGCTTTATGAGATATGACGGCATAAAGGAAAATACGCTTCTTTTCGTGTTTAACTTCACACCGGTGGTTTATGAAAGCTATGAACAGGGTGTTCCGTTTGCCGGCAGCTGGAAGGAAATTTTAAATTCGGATGCTGAAAAATATGGTGGAACGGACCATATTAACCGGAGAATTAAAAAATCAAGACGTATTGAAAAGGACGGACAGGCCAATTCAATTGAAATTGTCCTTCCTCCGCTTGCTATGTGCGTCTTTGAGTATAAATAGAAGTTGGTTAAGGAGTAAATCAGAAGATAGCTATGGTTAAGGATTTAACACAGTACTTTGGTTCAAACACATTTAATGATGCGGTAATGCGTGAAAGACTGCCGCTTGATGTTTATCTTGCATTAAGGAAAACAATTGATAACGGTGAAGAGCTTGGCAGTGAAATAGCGGATGTAGTTGCCAATGCCATGAAGGAATGGGCAATGGAACGCGGGGCAACCCATTTTACACATTGGTTTCAGCCTATGACAGGTGTAACAGCTGAGAAGCATGATTCCTTTATTTCAAAGGCACCCAACGGCAAGGTTATGATGGAATTTTCAGGTAAGGAGCTTATCAAGGGTGAGCCTGACGCATCCTCCTTCCCGAGCGGCGGCTTAAGAGCTACCTTTGAGGCGCGCGGCTATACAGCCTGGGACTGTACCTCACCTGCCTTTTTAAGGGAGGACAGTACCGGTGTTACGCTTTGCATCCCTACAGCCTTCTGCTCCTATACAGGAGAGGCCCTGGATAAGAAAACTCCGCTTCTTCGTTCAATGGAGGCTATTGATAAGGCTTCTGTAAGAATACTTCATCTTTTCGGAAAAACTGATGTAAAGCATGTTGATGTCTGTGTCGGAGCCGAACAGGAATATTTTCTTATAGACCGTGAAAAATATCTTAAAAGAGATGACCTTATCTTCAGCGGAAGAACACTTTTTGGTGCAATGCCTCCCAAGGGGCAGGAAATGGATGACCATTATTTCGGAGCCATCAAGGAGAGGGTTGCTTCCTTTATGCATGAGCTGAATGAAGAACTCTGGAAGCTCGGAATATATGCAAAAACCCAGCATAATGAGGCGGCGCCCGCACAGCATGAGCTTGCTCCCATATTCAGTACGGTAAATATTGAAACAGACCATAATCAGCTTGTTATGGAATGCATGAAGAAGATTGCCGCAAGACACGGTCTGGCATGCCTTCTTCATGAAAAGCCCTTTGCAGGTGTAAACGGTTCAGGAAAGCATAATAACTGGTCACTTACAACGGATACGGGTGAAAATCTGATGAAGCCCGGTAAAGCTCCTCATGAAAATATGCAGTTCCTTCTTTTCCTGGCAGCTGTAATCAAGGCAACTGATGAAAATGCCGAGCTTATACGTATGGCATCATCGTGTCCCGGAAATGACTGCAGACTTGGCGGTTCAGAGGCTCCGCCTACAATTGTATCGATTTTTGTCGGCGAGCAGCTGGAGGATATATTTGAGCAGCTTGTTGAAAACGGACGTGCCACAAGCTCAAAGAGCAGGGAAAGGCTGTCGGTGGGTGTTGCTACAATTCCCTACATAAAGAAGGATGTTAACGACCGTAACCGTACCTCTACCTTTGCCTTTACGGGAAATAAAATGGAGCTTCGTATGGTAGGCTCGTCAATGTCAATTGCCGATGCCAATACTGTTCTTAATACGGTTGTTGCAGATGCGCTTACCGAGATGGCAGATGAGCTTGAGGATGCGGAGGATTTTGACAGTGCCGTACTTGAGCTTGTATGCAGGACGATAACCGAACATAAACGTGTCGTATTTGACGGAAACGGCTATGCAAGGGAATGGGTTGAGGAGGCTGCAAAGCGTGGACTTCCCAACAAGGAATCATATGTTGACGCAATCGAGGCACTTACCTTTGATAATACGATCAGGGTATTTGAAAAGCAGGGAGTCCTTTCAAGGACAGAGCTTGAGGCACGTGCCGCAATCAGCTATGAAATCTATTCAAAGACAATAAATATTGAAGCAAGGACCATGGTTGAAATGGCATCGAGAAAGTATGTCCCTGCAGCCGTAAAATATATAAAGACACTTGCGGATACAATTAATTCCGTTACTGCCGCACTTGACGAGGGCGAGGCAGATAACGGACGGGAAATGCTCGGAGAGTGCCTTGAGCTTGTCGGTGAGGCAAGAAGTGCCATCAAGAAGCTGAAGAAAAATATTAACGAGGCCTCAATTATCACATGTGAGGAAACAAAGGCACATTATTTCAGGAATGTTATCGTAAAGGACATGGCAGCATTAAGGAAGCCTATTGATGCCCTTGAGATGATAGTTGATTCTGATCTTTGGCCCGTACCTACATATGGTGAGCTGATTTTTGAGGTATAAAAGCAGACCGTTTCTTTACGCCGGCAGACCATTCGGTGCAGCTGACGCAGGATTCCGGCTGATATATATTTATAAAAAAGATTTATAAACAGGTATTTACCTAAATAGCAATAAGGAGAGTAAAAGAAAAATGATTCAGGCAAGTAACGTTACATTAAGACTTGGAAAAAGAGCACTGTTTGAGGATGTTAACATCAAATTTACCGAGGGAAACTGCTACGGACTTATTGGTGCAAACGGCGCGGGAAAATCCACCTTTTTAAAAATCCTGGCAGGAGAACTGGAGCCCTCAAAGGGTGAGATCATAATGACTCCCGGACAGCGTCTGTCCTTCTTAAAGCAGGACCATTTCCAGTATGATGCATTTCCTGTCATTGATACCGTAATCATGGGAAATCAGAAGCTTTATGATATCATGAAGGAAAAGGATGCCATATATGCAAAGGAGGATTTTTCGGATGAGGACGGTATCCGTGCCAGTGAGCTTGAATGTGATTTTGCTGCCATGAACGGTTGGGAGGCTGAATCTGACGCAGCCATGCTTTTAAACGGACTTGGAGTGGAGACGGAATATCATGACAAGCTTATGAGTGAGCTGAACGGTCCTATGAAGGTGAAGGTACTTCTGGCACAGGCACTTTTCGGAAATCCCGATGTTCTTCTTCTCGACGAGCCTACCAACCACCTTGACCTCGAGGCTATCAGATGGCTGGATGAGTTCCTTATCAATTTCAACAATACTGTTATTGTTGTATCACATGACCGTTATTTCCTTAACAAGGTATGTACCCAGATTGCTGATATAGACTATCAGAAAATACAGCTTTATGCCGGAAACTATGATTTCTGGTATGAGTCCTCACAGCTTATGATCAAGCAGATGAAGGAAGCCAACAAGAAGTAGGAAGAAAAAATCAAGGAGTTGCAGGAATTTATCCAGAGATTCTCGGCAAATGCTTCAAAATCAAAGCAGGCAACCTCGCGTAAGCGTGCCCTTGAAAAAATTGAGCTTGATGATATCAGGCCTTCAAGTAGAAAGTATCCTTATATTGATTTCAGACCTAACCGTGAAATCGGAAATGAGGTCCTGGCTGTTACAAATCTTTCAAAAACAATTGATGGCGTAAAGGTTTTAGATAATATTTCATTTGTTATGGGACATGATGACAAGATTGCTTTTGTAGGCTCAAATACGCTTGCAGCAACAACTCTTTTCAAGATTCTCATGGAGGAAATGGAGCCCGATTCGGGAAGCTTTAAATGGGGCGTTACGACACAGCGCTCATATTTCCCTAAGGACAATACGGCTGAATTCAAGGGCTCTGAAACAATCGTTGATCATCTGATGCCATTTTCACCGGTTGATGACCAGCAGTATGTACGCGGATTCCTTGGCAGAATGCTTTTTGCAGGCGAGGATGGTGTAAAGAAGGTAAATGTCCTTTCAGGTGGAGAGAGGGTACGTGTTATGCTTTCAAAGATGATGATCCTCGGCTCGAATGTCCTGATTATGGATGAACCTACAAACCACCTTGACATGGAGTCAATTACCGCCCTGAACAATGGTCTGATTAAGTTCCCGGGTGTTGCCCTGTTTACGGCTCTTGACCATCAGTTCATTCAGACCATTGCAAACAGAATTATGGAAATAACACCTGATGGAAAGCTTATTGACAAGATTTCAACCTATGATGACTATCTTGAGAATGATGAGATGGCACGCCGTCGTCAGGTACTGAGTGTAAATGTTGAAGAGGAAGTTGAGGATTGATTATTTAATGCGTGAAAACCGTATGGGTGGTCTTGGGGTGACCATCGTGAATAATTCAATAAATATCTGTGTTTCTGCACCAACCGGCGATTGGTGCAGAATTTTGATACGCGAAATTCCAAAGGAAAATGATAAAAGGGCGGACTGGTCAGTGTATTCCCTGAAGCCTTCGCCTCTTTTCAAAACAATTTATACTGCAGCTATAAAAGCAGGGGCAGGAAAAAAGTATGAGTATATTTTTGAAAATGAAAACGGCTTTTTCCTTGATCCCTTCTGCAGGCAGATAAAGGGAAACGAGGAGTTTGGCAGGATACCGGATTTATCCGGGACGGATATGCCGGGTTCAAGTGATGAGAGAAGGCGTATTTCTGATACACTCGGACTTACGGGTATAGTCATGAATGACTGCTACGACTGGAAAAATGATAAAAAGCCTATGCTTGATTTTTCTGAACTTTTTATTTATAAGCTTCACGTGAGGGGCTTCACAAGGTCGGAAAAATCAGGGGTTAAGCATCCGGGAACCTACAGCGGAGTGTGTGAGAAAATCCGTTATATGAAGGAGCTCGGCGTAAATGCAGTGCTTTTACAGCCATGCAATGAATTTAACGAGCTGATGGATTATCAGATAAATATAGGTTCTTTAAATGATGGAAATACCCTGATGCGTTCACGGCTGTTTAAGGAAATTGAGGGGGAACAGAAAACCAGAATAAATTTCTGGGGCTATGGTGCCCAGAATCTTTATTTTGCTCCCAAGGCCTCATATGCCTTTGAGCCTGATAGGGTCACCGTTGAATTTAAAAATATGGTCAGAAAGCTTCATGGTGTCGGAATTGAAGTTCTTATGGAAATGGATTTTCCGGGTGACTGTTCAAGGATACCTGTATGTGAGGTATTGAAATTCTGGGCAATGGAATATCATATTGACGGCTTCAGACTGAATGAAAATCAGGTTCCGATAGGACAGATTATGGCAGATCCCTTCCTTTCAAATCTGAAGATCATCTGCGCAGGTTTTTGTGAGGAGAACTTGCGGGGCTGTGATAAGGACAAGCTTGCTGTTGCGAACGATGACTATCAGGATACTATGCGGCGCTTCCTTAAGGGAGATGAGGGACAGCTTTCCGATGCCGCACATCTGTTTACGGATAATGGCGGTCAGACCGCACGTGTCCATTATATTGCAGACCATAACGGCTTTACGCTTAATGATGTTTTCTGCTATGACGAACGCCATAACGAAGCAAATGGTGAGAAAAACGAGGACGGATGTAAGATTAATTACAGCTGGAACTGCGGAACTGAAGGTGTGACAAGAAAGCGGAAAATACTTGAGCTCCGTCAGAAAATGCTGAAAAATGCAATTACCTTCCTTATGCTTGGTCAGGGTGTACCCCTGCTTTGTGCAGGTGACGAATTCGGTAATACTCATTTTGGTAATAATAACCCATATTGCTGTGATAATGAGCAGGGATATGTGAACTGGACGGGAACAAGACAGTCAAATGAACTTAAAAAGCTTGTTCAGTATCTTTCTGATTTCAGAAAAAAACATATATGCTTCAGAAACAGCCGCAGGCTGCTTGAAAATGATCCTGATTTTACAGGCTATCCCGATGTTTCTTTTCATGGGACAAGTGCCTGGTATCCCGATTTCAGCTACTATTCAAGGACCATAGGTGTTCTCCTGAACGGAGAATACGCCCTTGACGGAATGAAGAATAAGGACAGCAGCTTTTATGTTGTCGTTAATATGCATTGGGAACAGCATGAATTCGGGCTTCCGATTCTTACGGGCAGAAGATGGAAAAAGGTATTCGGTACTGATGCATGCACTGAGCCGGGAGAAGAGGAAAAGGCTGTTATTCTTCAGCCGAGAAGTATTGCTGTATTTGAAACGGAAAAGCTTCCGGAAATCAGGAAAAAGAGAGGAGTCAGACGAAAATCTTGAATATGACGGTAGAAAACGGCATTTCAATGTCGAAGTTAAAATTAATCGCCTGTATTTCAATGCTGATTGATCATCTGGCTGTTTGCTTAAGTCCTATTCTTCTGAAGAATGGAGACATACCGGAGCTGTTATATAATATCTGCCGTTTTCTTGGCAGGCCGGCTTTTATAATATTTGCCTTTTGTGTTACCGAGACGCTGTTCAGGACCCGCAGTAAATCCAAATATCTTGTTCGTCTTGGCATATTTGCCGTTATTACGGAAATATTTTTTGATTTTTTTAAATTCTGGCAATTTTCAGCTACCTGCTTTGGATATCATTTTTTCAGGGATTTTTTTGAATATGGTTTTGGCTTATCATATATAAGGCAGATAGTTTACGAATGTCTTTCATGCCAGAATGTTTTATTCCTGTACTTTATTGCTTTTGCTTCAATTTGGGCCATTGAAACGGTGAAGAAAAAGTATTTCGGGATAATGAACAGCGCCTACTATTTCTTTTCTATCCTGATTATGGCTGCGGCTACCATGCTTGTCATTTTTATAAGGCCTGATTACGGTGTTACCGGTCTTTACTGCGTATATGTCTTTTATCTTACAAGGGGCAACAACAGGCTTACTGTAATAGGAATGTTTATCTGGTCTATATTTGCAGCCTTTGAAGGAATGGAAATAGAATGGTTCGGTCTGCTTGCACTGATTCCGATCCTGAAATTATATAATGGCGAAAAAGGAAAAATGTCGAAGTGGTTTTTCTATATATTTTTCCCGGCACATTTATTTATTTTAAGTGTTGTAAGATATTTTATTGTATATCCGCCGTTCTGATATTACATGTGTTTCAGGATACCGGACGTAGTCCCTGAATTCAATTACCGGTGCAGTTTACTGCTGTACAGTTTATATTTTAGAACTGAGTGAGGTTTGTGAAAAATATGTCTGATAAAACAAAGCTGTCACATGATTTATTTACTGTTCTGGAGGAAGAGAACAGAATCGGGTACGGTGGCTCACAAAAATGGTATTCTGACGAAAATGACGATAAATACGGATGCGGTATAGCTGCCTGTGCTGATGTTGCTTTATATTTGATGTGCAAAAACCGGCAATATTCCGATAAGGCCTTTGAAATAAAGGAGGCTGACGGTGAATATCTTGTCAGAAAACAGGATTTTATCAGACTGTCGGAAAGGCTTAGAAGAACCTGTCTTCCGATTATCCCTAAATTTGGGGTAAACAGCTTTGTGATGGCGCTCGGCATGAATAAATTTTTTATCAGCAGACATATGCCCTTCAGGTGCTATTGGAAGGTGACACGCGGCAACAGGTGGGAGCTTGTTAAGGATATGCTTTTGCGTGATGTTCCCGTTGTTCTTGCAGTAGGTGCAAACTTTCCCGTTGTCTGGGGAAAGCATAGGGTAAATCTTTATTCCAGGAATGAGCAGGGTGGTGTTATGAGTACTGCAGTAAAGGCGCATTATGTCGTTATCACAGCCATAGATGATGAATGGCTTACAATCTCTTCCTGGGGCAGGAAGTATTACATACGACGCAAGGAATTTGATGAATATGTCAGAAGATACAGCGGTAATATGTACAGCAATATACTTGTAATCGTATAAAGCTTTTGTAACCAACGGTTAAAATATGTATTGCGTGTGATTTTTATTGTTTAGGGTATATTGGGAGTAAGCACAGGATGGTTGTTCTTGAAATTGAGGATATAAAAAAATTTATGAGTGCACTTCTTATTGAAGAGCTGTTTGACAGACTTCTGCTGATACGTGCACAGATTAAAATGGCCGTTTCCTTTGATATTGACGGAACTAAAAATATGTCATTCTTTGATACGGCTGAGCTTGAGGAGGCACAGGACAGGGAGGAATTTGAAGCCTGGTCTACGGTCCGCCCGGTGGTTTTAAGCATTGTGAAGGGAAAGAAGCTGCCGACACGTATGTCTGTTATGCTGAAAAAGAAGGATAGCGGCGATGGGATAAGCTATAGCATAAACATTCTGTATGAAAATTCTTCGCTGAAGGTTATTACGAATGTTTCCCAAAAGGGTTTTTCGCTTGAAAGACCCGATTCCTCAGGGTGGGATGAATATGTTGAACAGATTATTTCAAAACAGCAGATATCATATGTCAGAATCTGATTTGTAATTTTATATTTTAATTTGTTAGCACTCTATAAAATTGAGTGCTAATTTTTGTTGACTTTTTGATTTGAATGATATAATATATATTGGAAGTTGAAAAGGCTTATATTTTAAAGCCGTACTATAAATAATGAATTACAAAAAGAGGTGTACTTATTATGGAAAAAGGTAACTTATCGATTAATTCGGAGAATATTTTCCCGATAATTAAGAAATGGCTTTATTCTGATCATGATATTTTCTACAGGGAGCTTGTTTCAAACGGCTGTGATGCCATTACAAAGCTCAAGAAGCTTTCCATGATCGGTGAATTTGATGAGCCTGAGGGTGAGGAATATAAAATAGAGGTCCGTGTAAACCAGGAAAACAAGACCATTACCATTATTGATAACGGTATCGGAATGACAGCCGATGAGGTTAAGGAATACATCAACCAGATTGCATTTTCGGGTGCATCGGATTTCCTTGAAAAATATAAGGATAAGGCGAATGAAGATCAGATTATCGGCCATTTCGGACTTGGTTTCTATTCTGCATTTATGGTTGCCCACAAGGTTACAATCGATACACTTTCCTACAAAAAGGATTCAAAGGCTGTATTCTGGTGCTCTGAGGAGGGCATGGAATTCGAAATGTCTGACAGTGACAGGATTGCACGAGGCACTGAAATTACCCTTTACCTGAATGAGGACAGCTATGAATTTTCAAATGAATATAAGGCAAAGGAGGTACTTGAAAAGTACTGCTCATTTATGCCTGTTCCGATTTATTTCGTAAATGAAAATGCTAAGCCTGAGGAAGAGAAGCCTGAGGATAAGAGTTCTGATGAAGCTGCAGAGGGCAGTGAAAATAAGGAGGAAAAGAAGGGACCCAAGCCTATTAACGAGATTAATCCGCTTTGGGCTAAGCATCCCAATGAGTGTACGGAGGAGGATTACAAGAGCTTCTACCGTTCAGTTTTCCATGACTATAAGGAGCCGTTGTTCTGGATACATCTGAATATGGATTACCCCTTCAATCTCAAGGGTATCCTTTATTTCCCCAAGCTCAATCTTGAGTACGACAAGCTTGAAGGTGTAATTAAGCTTTACAGCAATCAGGTATTTATTGCTGACAACATTAAGGAGGTTATTCCGGAATTCCTTATGCTCTTAAAGGGTGTGATTGACTGTCCCGACCTTCCTCTTAATGTATCCAGAAGTGCACTTCAGAACGATGGCTTTGTAAAGAAGATTTCCGATTATATCACAAAGAAGGTTGCAGACAAGCTTACTGGTATGTTTAATACCGACCGAGAAAATTATGAGAAATACTGGGATGATATTTCTCCCTTCATTAAGTATGGCTGCCTGAAGGACAATAAGTTCAAGGATAAGGTCAAGAATTCACTTATTTTTAAGGATCTTTCCGGTAAATACCTTACAATCGAGGAGTATCTCGGTGAGGATAAGAAGGAAGATGCGAAGGCAGTTGATGAGGAAGGCAATAAGGTTGAGGCTGAGGTTGTTGACGACAATGCAGAGACTGCAGGCGCTGATGCTTCTTCGGATGAAGGCAAGAAGGAGCCTGAGAAAAAGAAGGTTTATTATGTAACGGATGAAAAGCAGCAGAGCCAGTATATCAAGATGTTTAAGGACCAGGGTCTGAATGCGGTTATTCTTACACACAGTATTGATAATCCCTTTATTTCCCAGCTTGAGGCTGATAATGAAACAATAGCCTTCCTCCGTGTGGATGCGGATGTGACTGATTCCTTAAAGGAGGAAGTCGGCAAGAAGGATGAAAAGGCTCTTGAGAAGGAGCAGAAGGCTCTGGAAAAGATTTTCAGGGATGCCTTAAAGAATGAGAAGCTTGTTGTAAAGGTTGAGAAGCTGAAGAGTGCCGATATTTCGTCTGTTATCACATTGTCTGAGGAAAACCGCCGTATGCAGGATATGATGAAGATGTACGGTATGGGCAGCGGTATGGATGATATGTATGGCGGCGAGGTTACACTTACATTAAATGCAAATAACACTCTTGTTAAATATATTTACGATAATAAAAAGAGTGAGAATAATGAAATCTTTGCCCAGCAGCTTTATGATCTGGCTATGTTGAGCCATAAGCCTCTTTCACCTGAAGCAATGACTAAATTCATTGAAAGAAGCAACAGGATTATGGAGCTTGTATCTGAACAGAGTAACTGATTTGGAGGTCAGGAGAAACCGTGAATAACAGGGAAGACGTTTTAATGCAGATATGGCGTGATTACTATGATGAGATTCTTGAAGTAAACCTTGATAAGGGTACCTTTGAGAGTCAGATCAGTACTGACCCTGAAAAGAACAGAAAGGGATATTTGTATATTGAAACCCGTATTGTAGCCAAAAAATCGGTTCATCCTGATGACAGAGAGGATTTTCTGAATTTCTTTGATCCGAAGAAAATCCTTGATGATATGAAAAAAGATATATTTGTGAATAAGCTTAATTTCAGAATGCACAGGGGGGACAAGGAATACTTCTGGGTAAAGGTTAAGGGTATTATGCCCTCCCGGCAGCTGAATGAGGATACAAAGTATTTTTGCTGCTTCAGAGTACTGGATACAACATCAGAAGAGGATTATGGTTATATGCAGCGTATCAGTACCGAGCTGATGCATGAAAAGGAAATTACCAGTAACCGTAAGGCCATGATGGAGCAGTATACGGATGAAATACGTATTCCTCTTGAGGATATAATCGGATTGGCTAATATTTCCAGGAGCAATATTGAAAATACTGACAGTATATTGGAAAATCTGAATTCAATCGATGCTGAATGCAAGAGAATAGAGCTGCTTCTGGAGGAAATGGTCATCCAGATCGGTGGAAAGGAAGCTGCTCCGATTGTTAAAGAAGTAGATATGCTTGCAGGCAGACATGGTAAAACCTCAGCGATGCAGAGAAAGCATTCGGAGAATGAGGAACAGTCTGAAAAGTCGGATGCGTCTGAGCAGGAAGGCTTATCTGATGACATTGCAGAGGAGCCTGAAATGCCTCAAGGGATTATTCCGAAGATTGAGGATATCAACCTGAAGGGTTTGAACATCCTGGCATACATCGATAATGCACTTGGTGCAAGAATAATGACGGAAATGATTGAAAACGTCGGCGCCAATGCCTATGTTTTCACATCCGGCGAGGAAGCGGTAAGGGAATTTATTTCAAGTGAGTCCGGAAAATTCGGAGTTGTACTTTTGGATTCGACTATTGAGGAGTTTAATCTTGGCTCAGCTGCAAGATGCATCAGATTTTCGCTGAAGGAGGATGCGGCCTCGGTTCCCATTATTGCAATTACCGATAAAACAAATGTATCGGCTACCAGAAATATCGATGGTGCTAACATCAACGATATATTCAGAAAGCCGATAGACTTTGGTCTACTCTTCTTGAAAATAAGAGATTCATATTATAAAGCTGAGAAAGGGACTTGAACCCTCGACCTACTGATTACGAATCAGTCGCTCTACCGACTGAGCTATCCCAGCATTCCTTGTGGCTGTTTGCAGCACACTTAAGTATAATAACGATTAATAGATAAAATGTCAAGTGGTTTATGTTGCATGGACCGGCATTTTTAAAGGAAAACAAAAAATGAGATTAACACTTGAAGAAAAGAACGATACCAAAAAGACAGTCCTTGATGACAATGCAATGATTTATTCCAAACGGGAGGAAAAAACTGCCCGTGAAAGACTTAAGGAGCTTAAGGGAGTTGAAAAAATATCATATTTCTGTACATATTTTTTATGGAAATATGTTGTAGGCTTACTTATTGCCGGTTTAGTTTTTTCACTGGTTTATACAATGTTCATAAGGGTGACTCCTGAGGATAAAATCACCTGTTATGTAATTAATTCCCCGTTTGCACCCGGAGTTGTTGAGCAGGTTAAATCAGAAATCAGTGAACTGCTTGTCACGGATGCTGAAAAAGAACAGGTATCAATTGATGATAACTACTATTTCTGGAGTAATGACTACAACTACAGAATGGTATTTGTTGCCCATGTTGCAGGTGGCGATGTGGATATGCTGATTCTTGACCGGAATGAATTTTATAATCAGGTAAATAATGAAATCCTGATGCCCGTAAAGGATGCTATTTCTCCTGAATTATATGAGAAGCTTGCTGATAAGTATGAGCTTGCGGCACCGAAGACAACAAATGTTGACGGTGTTGAAGAGATTGGCGAGGAGGATGTATACGGACTTAATATAGAAAGCTTTCTGGAAAGGGTAAACGGCGAGTATGGTGCTTTTTCAGACTATTGTGTAGGTTTTGTTGTAAACTCATCCAAAAAAGAAAACTTTGATACGGTAGTCAGATATATGTTTGAATAATCTTTTGAGCTATAGGGTTAATTGTTTTTTGTGATAAAATGTGCATAAAATCAAGATGTATATTATTGTTTATAATATACAATTTTTACAAAAAACATTTTTCTATGAAATTTTTACAAAAAAAGCTTGCAACTTGAAAAAAAGAGGCTATAATATACTTTGTTAAGGGCGTCGGACGAACACTGGAGTGTCGGCTGATGCTTTTTTTATTGCCTGATTTACAAAATAAACGATTTTTTATATGTATTTCCGGGTCAGGTGAAAACAAAATAATATATCTTATATAATTTCAACTCTGATTTTTAGTTTTTTTGCAAGATTTATGGATGCGGTATTTTCTCTTCTGATAATAGCAGAAATATCATTTATTCCGTATTCCTCAGAAAGATAGCTTAATACGAAGCAGCAGGCCTCATAGGCATATCCTTTTTCTCTCAAATTCCTACTTATGCAGTATGATATGGTATGGTCACTTCCTGAAATTCCTGCCAGACCGATAAGACTTTGCGGTTCCTCCTTAAGATATAGTCCCCATAGTCCGAAGCCATAGAAATTATAGTGGTATTTTATATATGCCATATGACGCTCATGAAATTCTTTTTCAGATAATCCAAGCATACTTCTGTCGGTCAGTCCGGACGAACATTCTTCAATCAGTTTCTGATACTGTGCGGTTTCAGAGGGATGGATTTCCCGTATCTGCAGACGGTCTGAATATCCGATTACGGCAGGCAGATCAAGTGCTTTGGCACACAGATATTCAATATATTCAGGTGAAAAACTGTCATATATTACAGCCATCCCCTCATATTTGCCCGTTTCATATACAGAATATGGCCGGATGTTAATTTTCGAGCCTATTAATTTTGTCCTTGTATTGTCTGGAATTTTAATATCATTTTCAAATACGGTAATTTTCATTTATGTGTCCTTTGCACCAAGCTGTTATGTCGTGATTTTTGCAAGCGGCTGATATTTCAATGACCTTTTTAATCTATATTTTTTTAAGGCAGGCCGGATGTAAAATATCGTATTTTTGACGCTTGTATCATATTATCAAATATTGTATACTTTTTTATAATATGATACAAGGCTGAAAGGTGTTATTATTGTTGCCCGGCCTTTAAAATACCGGACTATTAGGAGGGAAGTTTGAAAATTCTTTTCAAACTATGAGATTGGTGCAAAGAACGCAGAAATTAATGTTCCAAATTTACTTTAAATTTGAAACATTAATTAACTACACCATGAGCAACTCATTACATTCGTTGCATTAGGAGGAAAAATGGAGATAGAGAGAAAATTCATTGTTAAGGAAATGCCTGAAAATCTGGACAGCTTTACAAAAAAGGAGATTGTACAGGGGTATCTTTGTAATAAACCCGTGCTTCGCATCCGTAAAAGCAACAGCGATTATATCTTTACATATAAGCAGAAGAAGGAAATGGAGCACGAGAACGACCCGATTGTAAATGTCGAGATTGAGGAGGCTCTTTCTGAGGATGCATTTTATCATTTACTTGAAAAGGTAGACGGAAATCCTATCAGCAAGACAAGATATATTATTCCATATTCTGTTAACGGAGCAGATTACCGTATTGAGCTTGATGTCTTTCATGGTAAGCTTGACGGACTTTGCTTCGCAGAGGTTGAGTTCGAATCCGTGCAGGCTTCGGAGAAGTTTATTAAGCCTTCATGGTTTGGAGCTGATGTTTCGAATGACCGCAGATACAGAAATCATTTTCTTTCATTGCAGGAAAATCTTGATTGCTTTAAATAGGACAGGCAAACGGAGATTATTTTTAAATTCGTAGTAAAAAGTACTTTACAACTGACGCAAAGCGTGTTATTATTTTATCACATCAGAGATATTTTTTTTTCATTTCAGGCAAATCATGACCGTTTGGTCAACAATCCCAACCTTTTTTAATGGTTTTATTTTTGTGCGCACAAAAAGACAACTATCATATTTTTCAGAAAGGAGTTTTTGTTTTTTTAATGAATCGTAAAATCAGGCGAAGAATGACGCAGAATGCAAAAAGGAAAATTCTGACCGTCATCATCGTTTTATTTGTTGTGTCTTTTATTTGTGCTGCCGGTTATTATCTTTTGGAAAAGAAGAATGCGCTTGAAGGAATATACCTTTCACAGATTGATGAACTGTCCGACAGGATTACGGGCAGCACCAGGTGGGTTTATAAATCAACGTCTGATATAAAAGCAGGCGATGAGATTACCATGGAAAAGCTGGAAACGCTGGAAATTCTTTCTGATGACTGCAGTTATATTTCGATGTCTGATATCGGAAGTATTGCACTGATTGATATTCCAGCGGGTACTATTATTTCAAATATCTATATTTCGGAGCCGCTTACGGATAGAAATATCAGGGAGGCAGAGTATGACTGTATAGATATTACCTCCAATATAGATGCGGGCGATTATGTGGATATCAGGCTCAGATATCCTGATGGCACGGATTATATCCTTTTGTCAAAAAAAAGAATAAAACGTCTAAACGATACTAAGCTTGTTTTTGATATTTTAGTACAGGAGGAGGAAATACTGCTGTTAAATTCTGCTATTGTTGACTGTTCACTTTATGAGGGCAGTTCCCTTTATGCCGTAAAATATGTCCAGCCTGCTTTACAGGAGCCTTCGGTTGTAAATTACACGCCATCTCCCGTGATTTCTGAATTAATCTGTAATAATCCCAATATTGTTGCTGTTTCCTCGAAATATCTTTCAAATGAGCTGAGAAAAAAGCATGAAGTAAGTCTTGCCCTTTTTTTGTCGGATGAGCCGAAGGCAAAATATGATGAAGCCGGAAGCTATATTGGTACGCCGACAAGGGCAGAGGAAAAGGCTGAGGAGCTTCTGAATGAAGGCACGATGCCCGGAACACAGCTCCCAGAAGAGCTTGGGACGGATCTGTGGGATGAATAGGAGGTAGGATGACTGAAGTAAATATTGTCGGTAGAAATTTTAATGATATTTTACTTTATCTGTTAAGTATTATAAAGCAACTGGATAAAAATGCCATAATAAGGGACATGACACGGCGTCACGAGTTTTATTCCGCAATACCCAGGATTACAGGAATCGATCCACAGCAGGAGGTTATTGATTACAGGGGCATGGGATATACCTTTGGAGAAAGGAACGGAAGGAATCCTTCGATTGATTGTGAGTATGATATCTGTTTCCGTCTGTATGATGAGGATATGCTGCCTGAAAATAAGGGCTATGTTCTTGTTGTAACGGATGAAAGCAAATCCACTGCAGATTGTCTTGAAAATCTTGTTTTTGAGGGCTTTATAAGGTCTTTTTTCCTGATAAAAAACTATACCGGAATATATAAAAAACAGTTTGAAGACTTTATAAAACATACACGGTTTCAAAAGATATATACAATTCCCATCAATATTAATGATGCTAAAATGAGTGTGCTGGCGGAATATAGGGATGAGGTGGTATTTGATGGGATATCAGGATACCTGAAGGAGGCATTGGCGGAGATAATTTCGGAAATTTTCACGGATTTGTCAGCCAAACAGATTCAAAGGGTGCTTAAACAGGCCATGAAGGGAGGTGCCTGAATGAAGATAGCCTTCTGGAGTCCTATGCATGGTACGGGAACCACGTCAAACCTGATGGCTCTGGCGCTGACGGTTGCACGGGAAAACAGCATGAAAACGCTTGTAACCCAATCACATTTTTCCATGAATAATCTTGAAAAGCCTCTTGTGGGAAAGGAGCGTTCAGAGGAGGTTTTTAATGATACCGGACTTGATGCGGTTATGAGACATTTTAAATCCGGAAATCTGACGGAAGAGCAGGTGGGAGCATGTTCGATGCAAATCTGTGAAAATCTGTTTCTTCTTGCGGGAACAAGGGTAAGCAGCAGGGAATCCTTTGATAATTCTGTGGTAAGGTCGATGCTTACAAGAATTATCTCTCAGATGGAAATATTCTATGACATTATACTGGTTGATACAAATTCCGGAAATGATATTCAATCACTCAAGCTTATTGAGGACAGCGACGTTGTGGTTGTGACCTTCAGACAGAATCGTGAAATGATTGAAAAATATGCCGAAATGCCAGCTTTTAAAGGCAAAAGGGTATTTTATCTTTTTGGCAGTTATGATGATACAAGTAAATATAATCTGAACAATCTCAGGCACCTTTATAAGTTCCTTAATAAAAGAAATTCAGCCGGAATAAAATATGATACAGGATATATGGACGCAATCTGTGAGGGTAAAATTATTAAATATATAACGGACACACTTGAATTTGGTAGTGAAGGCTATGAGAGTGATTTCTGCAGGAGCCTGCGTTTGTCTGCTGAGGTATTCAGAAGATTTATAAGTGAGGTGAAGTGATTTTTTGATTGGTATATTTTCCGTATTTATAGGTCTGCTTGTACTGTTTGGTGTAATACTCGCGGCAGATCTGGTTGGACACCGCAGGGTTAAGTCAAAAGCTTTTGCGGAGGAACACTTTCATCAGGAAAATCTTTGCGAAGCCTGCAGGGAGGCTGTAAATGATGTATTAAACAGCAATTTATCAGAGCTTAATTTAAATCATGAGGAAACGAAAAAAAGGGAGCTTCAGCAGGCCAGATTGAGAAAGGCCTTGAGACAGGCCTGTTTAGGTGATGCAGGGGACAGGGAATATTTAAAGGAATATCTGAAGGATATACTTCAAAAAAAGCTTGGACTAAACGAGAAGACAATCAGCCTTTTTATTCCCTTTGAAAATGCTGATAAAATGACTCCGCAGGATAAATTTGAGCATATGTATACGCTGTTCAGGCACAGCACTCCCTATGGGACAATGGGAAGGATGATTCAGGAATTCAAATGGGATGAGCCAAAGAAATCCGAGGATGGAAGAGATGTCTATATAATTGATGAAGACGATATTGTCAG
>JAZQNG010000093.1:0-3212 GCA_045627205.1 Lachnospiraceae bacterium | reverse complement strand
GCTTTCTCAGTTCAAGACAGGCATCATTTTTATCCTCATATTTTTCTGAAATAATGCCCTTTACATACAGTCTTGCAGCATATAAAACGATATTTTCCTTCGCTTCAGCCTCAATATCAAGAGATTCAAAGGCCTCCCTGGCTTTCTTTTCGTTTCCGGACAGGAATTCAAGGAATATCCTGTAAAGCTTTTCGAGCCCGCCCTCTCTTCTGAAGGTCTTGAATATGGCAAGCAGCCCCTCCGCATCCTTAACATATTCTGCAGCGCTGCACTGTCCAAGCATATAGCTTATATGATTATTTGCAAGCTTAACCTCATATTCCTTCTTTTTACGGGAAAGCTGCATGTTCTTCCTCGTAGGTGAAGATTTTACACAGATAACAGGAATATCAACCTCATCACCCAGGGTGGATATTTTAATTTTCCCGTAGCTTCTGCCATACCTGAGTTTATCAGGATTAATCACAAATTTAAGCCAGAAAATACCGTCTTCAAAATCCTCCGCCCATATAAGTGAGCGCTCTGTTTCTATAAAATCCCCTTCGGTATCAACCCGCAGCTGAGCATAGCCCCAGTTATTCTTCTTTATGGCAATCTTGTCCATGAAGGTAACCGTTCCGGCTTCATATACAAGCTCATTTGCATCAACAGAAAATTCCACGGGCTTTTTCTTCTTTGTTGCAATAAGGAACTCCTCAAGTGCAAGTGCTGTATTTGCAGCACCCGCAAGATTCCTGTAAAGATTTTTATATTCAGGTGAATGTTCAATTACAATATCCTTAAAGCTCTCACTTTTAAAAAGATCCTTGGCTTCCTGAGGACTGCTCATTGCCAGATTTGCATAATGGAACAAATCATAGGTCTGCCCGACAGAGGTATCTATATATGATGATACGACCCTGACATTCAGCCCTATCTCCGTTTCACCGCTGTCAGAAATAACCTCAATAACGGTTTTAATGATGATTCCTGCATCAAGATTCCTTGCATCAAATACAAATTCTATATTATTTTCAACGCCCTCAAAGCTTTCATTTTTAAAGGAAACAAGAGGACATTCACTGATACAGAAGCCCCTTAAGGATCTGTTCATGTCATTCTGCACAATAAAAGAACCCTCCATCTGCTGACCGGACACGGCATCCAGGGAAATCATATCCTCAGACAAAAGCAGCGAAGGTTTCTCATATGAAAATACACCATTTGCAAACTGTTCAATCTTCTGTTTCATTTGCAGCCTCCTATACTATTTTAGTATATCATTTTTCCTTCTTATTGCAAACAAAAAAAGTAATGAATCATGCGAAAAAGACAAAAAAAACGCCCCTGTCATGATAATCATGACCAAGGCGTTTAAAAGCCGGTAAAGCTCCGACCATATTTATGCTAATTTAGCCTTTGCTGCATCAACAAGACCCTTGAATCCCTCGGGATCTGAAATAGCGATTTCAGAAAGCATCTTTCTGTTGATATCGATATTTGCAAGCTTTAAGCCATACATTAACTTGCTGTATGATAAGCCGTTCATTCTTGCAGCTGCATTAATTCTTACAATCCAAAGCTTACGGAAATCTCTCTTCTTCTGACGACGACCTGCGAATGAAGCTGATAAAGCTCTCATAACAGCCTGTTTAGCTGTTCTGTACTGCTTTGATCTTGCTCCTCTGAAGCCCTTAGCAAGCTTTAAAACTCTATTGTGCTTTTTCTTGGCATTTAAGCCACCTTTAATTCTAGCCATTTTAACTTTCCTCCTTTAGTCCGTTCAATCAACCGTGTTGCAGAATTACATGTAAGGTAACATGCGCTTAGCTGCTGCTTTATTAGCTGAGTCTAACAGGCTTGCCTTTCTTAATCTTCTCTTCATCTTCTGAGACTTCTTTGTAAGAATATGCTGCTTTCCGGCAACTGTTCTCTTAATCTCTCCTGTAGCAGTCTTCTTAAAACGCTTTGCTGCTGCTCTGTTGGTTTTTAACTTCGGCATTGTTTCTTCCTCCTTAAAATATTGAAAACTAATGTTTAAACAATTTTATTATCCGGACTGATGACCGATATCAATCCTCATCGGGATCGGGCAACGAATTCTTCTTTGAATTGTCTGCTTTCTTAACATCTGCCTTTTTCTCAGTCAGGAACATAAACATGCTTCTTCCCTCAAGCTTTGCTGCCTTTTCGATTGTAGCGCAATCCGTTAACTTATCAGCGAAACCATCAAGAATTTCTTTTCCCAGGTTCATATGGGCCATTTCACGGCCTCTGAACTTGAGTGATACCTTCACCTTATCTCCATGCTGCAGGAACTTGCGAGCCTGATTTGCTTTTGTATTCAAATCATTTTCATCAATATTCGGTGTAAGCCGGATTTCTTTAACTTCAGTAACTTTCTGGTTTTTCTTTGCTTCCTTCTGTTTACGCTTGAGTTCATAAAGGAACTTGCTGTAATCCGCTATCTTGCAAACGGGCGGCTTTGCCGTAGGTGCAATCTTAATCAGGTCAAGTTCAGCCTCCTGAGCCTTTGAAAGAGCCTCCTTAGCTGACATGATTCCAAGCTGTTCTCCGTTTTCACCGATTAGACGTACTTCCTTGTCTCTTATCTGGTCATTAATGAAATATTCGCTAATAGTCCTACACCTCCAATGGAAAAAAAGTGGATAAGCAAAGCTTATCCACCTGTATACATAGTATGCAATAAATCTAAAAACCCTTTCACAATCTGAGACGCTGGGGGTGAGAGTGGATACTCTGCTTAAATAGTTGTTTCACACAACATGAGTAATATTACCACCAATGCTCAGCTCTGTCAAGCATTTTATACAAATTTATTTAACAATAATTTTACCGCTTCTCTTGGAAACAACATCAAATATAACGGCAATCATAAGTACAATACCCTTAACAACCTTTTGATAGTTCTGGTCAACGCTCATAAGTGACATACCGATACTGATAACGCCCATAAGAACCGCACCGATGATAACGCCGGGAACAGTACCTACTCCGCCGTATGCGGAAGCACCACCGATGAAGCATGCACCGATTGCATCCATTTCATAACCCTGTCCATATGTAGGCTGTGCTGATGCAGCTCTGGCAATTGTAAGTGTACCTGCAAGGCCGGCAAGAAGACCCATAAATGAATATGAGAAGAAGTAATCCTTCTTAAGATTAACGCCCGAAAGCTGTGCAGCTTTCTTGTTGCCGCCTACAGCATAAAG
>JAZQNG010000092.1:0-5980 GCA_045627205.1 Lachnospiraceae bacterium | reverse complement strand
CAGAAGATTTGAGAAGGTTACAGGCGACGAGGTTGCTTCATACATCCATGGCGGCGGAAGAATCGGCGTTCTTGTAGCAGGTAACGGTGCTTCAGGCGCAGACATCAAGGAAGCTCTTACAAACGTAGCAATGCAGGTTGCAGCTATGAATCCTTCATACATCAGCAGAAACGATATCTCAGCAGATGAGATGGCTAAGATCAGAGACATCACTCTTGAGAGCTCATTAAACGATCCCTTCTCACTTCCCAAGCCCATTTTACAGAGACTTATCGACAAGGCTATCAACGATAAGATCTGGAGCGATGAGGCTGCTGCTACATATGCAGAGAAGAAGGCTGATAAGGAATTCAATATGACATATCTTCCCAACTTCTTCAAGGATGAGGATAAGGCTCAGCTTGCTCAGCTTGCTTTAGCTGACAAGGAGAACATCGCAGCTGATAAGATTTTCTCAGGACTTATTGAGGGTCGTATTTCAAAGCAGCTTAAGGAGACCTGCCTTCTTGATCAGGTTTATGTTAAGGCTGAGGATGGCAAGCAGTCAGTAGCTAATTACCTTAAGTCAGTTAACAAGGATCTCACAATCGCTAAGATCATCCGTTATGAGGTTGGTGAGGGTCTTGAGAAGAAGAATGAGGATTTCGCTGCAGAAGTTGCAAAGCAGATGGGTCAGTAATTCTTATACATAAAGATATTTTAGGGACTGTATGCAGTGCATATGGTCCCTTTTTTGTGCGAATAGCGAGAGGGCACATTGCAAGCTTGCTTGCATAATGTGCTCCGAGCAAACGTTCATCGAAAACGAAGTTTGAGATGACGTGTTCGCACGAGGCAAGCGAGAGCTTGACGCGAATAGCGAGAGGGCACATTGCAAGCTTGCTTGCATAATGTGGCTTGGGCAAACGTTCACATTTGTTTCCTTAGGGATTGTTTACTTTTGTGTTAATATAAGATACACTTAATAGTGTATGTAAATACAGAAAGCCGGGTGGTTTTCCTAAGAAGTTTTTTTGTATTTATCTCATTGCGGAATATATTCTGCATTGGGAACGAAAAGTTGCAGGAACATTATCCGGACAGAAATCATTTTGGAAGGGAGTTTTTTATGAAGGGAATGTTAAAGGTTTTAAAAAAGGCTGTAATGATAATGGCTGTGTGTGCCGTAATGGTAGCGTTTTTTGCACCGGCTGATGCCAATGCGGCTTCGAAGCGTGTGAAGAATATTAAGGAGCTTGTTTCTCAGATGGACGGTTTTGAATATAAGGTGCTGTCTGATATCCAATTTGACATCAATGTCGGTGAGGTAAGGAAGATAAATCTTAATGCGGCAAATAAGGTCTATGCAGCTTCAAAGGCATACAGTACAAAAATTTTAAGGTGTACCACAGTGGAAAATGAAGAGGAATACTGGGAGTCCTACGAGGAGGATGTAATCTCCACAAAAAGTATGAAGCAGTCTCAGCTTGATATGTTTGGAAAAAAGTATGGTGTAAAGTATCTGGATGAACTTCCTTCAGAGAATATCATTTCAGGTAATGTATATAAGAGGGATGGAAGACCTGTCATCAGATATGCCATTTATATTGATTTCGAGTATTCGTTAGCAGAGAGAAAAACTACCGTGGACGGGAATAAGGTTTATAAGGACATATATTACGGTTATTGGGGATGTGACGATAACAAGTCATCAAATTACAGAATTACTTACACGGTTAAGAAAAACAGTGTATCAAAGTACGGATATGTTATTACGGGAATGAAGGTTGAAAAAACTGCGGATGAATGGACATTCACACCGCAGGATCCCTTTGTGGAATTTGAATAGTACAGCTGAAGCTGATTAGTCCGGTCCTAAGCCGGTCGGGACGCTGACCGTTATGCGGTAAGTCACTGATGAAGGCTTAGGACTTTTTTTGAAATCATTTACTGATTGCAGAATTAGTCTTTTTTTTAGCAATTGACTAAAGTACCATATTGCGATATAGTTAATAAGGGTGCGCAAAGCACAGAAGGGGGATATGGATTATTTTTTTTGCCTTTCTAACACTCTAAAAACAAAATATAAAGGAGAAGGTTATGAAACTGGTTTATGGAATTAATGACAAACCCGGATTTGGCAAGCTGATTGTTTATGCTATTCAGCAGCTGCTCGCAATTATGGCGGCTACATTGGTAGTTCCCATTATTGTCGGACATGATATGCAGCCTGCAGCAGCTCTGTTTGGAGCAGGTGTAGGAACACTTGTTTATGTCCTTTTCACAAAGGCTAAGAGCCCGGTTTTCCTTGGATCATCATTTGCATTCCTTGGATCGATGGCAGCAGCATTTGCAGGTGCCGTATCAATGCAGAAGGGATATGCCGGATTACTTATCGGTGCTGTTATGGCAGGTCTCGTTTATGTAATTATTTCAATTATTGTAAAGGCTTGCGGTGTTGCATGGATTGATGTTCTGATGCCTAAGCAGGTTATCGGACCTACAGTAGCAATTATCGGTCTTTCACTGGCAGGAAATGCCATAGGTGATCTTCAGACAGCAGGATATAAGATTACACAGATTCTTCCGGAGCCCATTATTGAGAATGGTGTTGCGAAGATTGTGGAGAGCGAGGTACAGGTTCAGACAGCCAGCGTTCTTTTATGTGTTCTTACCGGTCTCATTACGCTCTTCGTTACAATGGCCTGCTCGGTATTCGGAAAGAAGACCTTAAAGCTTATTCCTTTTATTATCGGTATTCTTGCAGGTTATGTATTTGCAGCTATAATGACACTTATCGGCGATGCAGCCGGCATCCCTGAGCTGATGATTACGAACTTCAGTGTATTTGAAAATATGTCAGTATTTGAGGTTCCCAAGTTTACATTTATCGAGGGAATTAAGGGCTTCAGTGAGGTTGACGGACAGTATATTCTTTCACTTGTTGCAGCGTATGTTCCCGTTGCTTTCGTAGTATTTGCAGAGCATCTGGCAGACCATAAGAACATTTCCTCAATTATTGAAAAAGATCTTTTGACAGAGCCCGGTCTTCACAGAACACTTCTTGGTGACGGTGTAGGTTCAATGGCCGGAGCGTTTTTCGGAGGATGTCCCAATACCACATACGGTGAGTCTATCGCCTGTGTAGCTATCACAGGAAATGCTTCAGTGTATACCATTATTACGGCAGCTCTCCTTGCCATGATCATTTCATTCTTCTCACCCTTCGTAGCACTGGTAAATTCAATTCCCAGCTGTGTTATGGGCGGTGTATGTATGGCTCTGTACGGATTTATAGCCGTATCAGGTCTTAAGATGATTCAGAAGGTGGATCTTGAGGATAATGCAAATCTTTTCACCGTATCTGTAATTCTCATTGCAGGTATCGGCGGACTTGTTCTTAACTTCGGTGCCGTATCGCTTACATCAGTTGCTACAGCACTTATCCTCGGTATTTTTGTAAACGTATTGTTTGGAAAGAAAACAAATAAAGCGAATTCATAAAAATATGGTTTAAAAAGAAAACAAAAAAGCGAATTCATTAAAATATTGTTTGGAAAGAAAACAAAAAAACCGAATTCATAAAGAATAAAAAACATACAGGAGGCTTTAAATGAGCGATTTAGTTAATTTCATGGACCATCCTTTGATCCAGCATAAAATTACAATGATGAGAATGAAGGAGACCGGTACAAACGAGTTCAGAAAGCTTGTTGAAGAAATAGGAATGCTTATGGGATATGAGGCTTTCAGAGACCTTCCCATAGAGAACATTGAAATTGAGACACCTATTGAGAAGTCTTCAGAACCTGTTATCGCAGGCAGAAAAATGGCTATTGTTCCTATTCTTCGTGCAGGTCTCGGCATGGTAAGCGGTCTGCTTGCCCTTGCTCCTACGGCTAAGGTAGGACATATCGGTCTTTACCGTGATGAGGTAACTCATGAGCCTCATGAGTATTACTGCAAGCTGCCTAATCCTATCTCGGAGCGTACAATCGTTGTCTGCGATCCCATGCTTGCAACGGGCGGAAGTGCTTCGGCAGCCATCAACTTCATCAAGGAGCGTGGCGGAAAGAAGATTAAGTTCCTTTGCATCATTGCAGCTCCCGAAGGACTTGAGAGACTTAAAAAAGATCATCCCGATGTTCAGATTTATGTTGGTCATCTTGACAGATGCCTTAACAAGGACGCATATATCTGTCCCGGTTTAGGTGATGCAGGCGACAGAATCTTTGGTACAAAGTAATAAAGCAAACAGTACGTAAAATAAAACAGTGATATTTGTTTTGATAAGCGTGTCTTAAAAAGCAGATAAAAAATGCTGAGCCGGCAGGAATTGTTCTGCCGGCTCAGGTTTTCGTAACTCCAAAAATGGGATTGTAAAATCTTTTTTTCTCTGATATAATATTTCTTATTAACAATAATGAACACCAAAAGGAGGACAAATTATGAAAAAAAGAAATTTTATGCTTACGATTTTGACATTATGTATCTGCATCATAGGGTTAGGTACTGTTAATGCTAAAGCCGACACAGACAATCTAATTATTAACGGTAGCGGCGAAGAGGAGATGACCGGCTGGATTGATGTTGATGACTGCTGGTTCCCTGATACTGATGATACAAGGCATTCAGCTGTTGACGGAGAAACTTTTTTCTGGCCTTCAAAGAAGGAGACAGAATTTACTCAGATTTATCAGGATGTTGACATCAGTGATTTTTCGGCAGGACAGAATCTTGAGCTTTCGGCATATCTTGCCAATTACGATCAGAGTCCTCATGACCAGGCCACATTAAAACTGGATATTCTTGACAAAAGCGGAAATGTTCTTGCGAGTGACTTTTCTCTTCAGAGAAATCCTGAATGGTGTTACCATGAAATAAATGTGAAAATTCCCGCCAATGCTGTTACGGCAAGGGTTTACCTTATTGCAAAACGTTATGTCGGGTTAGACGATGATGCTTATTTTGATGCAGTATGCCTTAAATGTACTGATGTTGTAAGCAGCCCTGTTATTATTTCCGGTGACAACGATAAAGCTCAGCCGGGTGATAAGGTTCAGCTTTCCGTAACTGACGGAAAGTATAAGAATGCAAGCTACTATGAATGGTACACTTCGTATGATGATATTGCTACGGTTGATGAAAACGGACTTGTTACCTTTAAGGAAAATCCCGACAAACAGCTTGTTGGTGCCGAACTGGTGGTATATGCAAAGAGCAAGAAGACAGGCGTTATCGGTAAATATGCGTTCAATTCGGACTATGTGAATCCCATGCTTCCTGAAATTACTCAGGAGCCTGTCAGCGGCGGCCAGGATACTTCAGGCAGCAAGCCTGCAGCTGTAAAGGTGCTTAATGTCGTTTCTGTAAAGCTTACCTGGGAGCAGGCGAAGAATGCTACGGGTTATCAGATTTACAAGTATAATGAAGCAACAGGCAAATACAAGAAGATAAAGACCATTAAGAAAGCAACCACTCTTTCTTATACAGCTACCGGTCTTGAAACAGGAAATACCTATAAGTTCAAAATCCGTTCATACAAGACTAAGAACGGCAAGACAACTTATTCTGCTTATTCTCCCGTTGTTACGGTTGACCTGAAATAAACATTCAGCTGCGAAGAAGCGTCTGACTGTGAAGAAGATAAGGTCAATGAACGAGGCTTATGAATGCATTTTGGGCTGAATGTGGTTAGTAACATGATGAAACGCAAAAAGCGGTGTTCTTTTGGGAACACCGCTTTTTCTGAGTTATAGGAAACTGCGTCCTATAACGGTAATAGCGCTCTGAAACATGATTTCGAAAAATCAGTCGATATGGTACTTGTCTTTGATGAAATCTGAAGGCTCATATCCGTTAAGCTCTTCATCGGCCAGTTTGATCATATCCTCATAGCTTACATTTTCGATATGACCGAGGGAAACATACTTGGTTATATAGCTGTTGCTTGAAGCATCATATCCGACACAGTCATAAACAACCTTCTTGCATTCAAGGC
>JAZQNG010000091.1:0-3769 GCA_045627205.1 Lachnospiraceae bacterium | reverse complement strand
CCTGGTCCCCAAGCCCGTCCCCCAGCCTCCCTTACCAAGAATTCACAGTATTTTCACAGTGTAATGTATTGACATTACATACATTTGTTTTATACTTGATGTGTTGTTTTATTAATGTTTTTGATGGGAGAGAGAAATGTTACGTTTTGCATTTAGAAATCTTCTGACGAAGAAGGTTCAGACACTGCTTATTATACTGTCCGTTACTTTGTCGGCAGGAGTAGCGGTTTTGTCGTATAATATAGCAAATCAGGTTTCGGAAGGTATCACCGGTACTGCGGGATATTATTCGGGAATTATCGGTCCGGCCGGGTCTAAAACACAGCTGGCAATGAATACGATGTATTTTACCGATGAACCTCTTGGAACAATCCCCTATGATATATGTATCGATCTGCAGCGGGATTCAAGGGTGAAGGAGGTCATCCCCTTTGCCATGGCCGATTCCTACAACGGATATGGTGTTGTAGGCTCTACCTCGGCCTTTCTTTCAACGAAGACGCTGAAGGAAGGTCGGATGTTTGATGATAAATCCTTCTTTGAGGTGGTGGTCGGAAGCAATGTCGCAAAGACCTGCAGCCTTCAGATAGGCAGTGAAATCCATACCTCTCATTCGGCAGGTGATGAGCATCATCAGGCCTTTACCGTTGTCGGTATTTTGAATACTACCCATACGGTTTTTGATAATACGGTATTTACCGAGCTGGAATCTATATGGAAGGTTCACGACCATGACGAGGACCACGACCATGACGAGGACGCAGACCACGACGAGGACATCGACCATGACGAGGACCACGACCATGACGAGGACGCAGACCACGCAGAGCCCCAGGGCCACGGCGGTCACAGCGTAAAAAGTGAAAGCAGCTCCGGTTCATCAGAGGAAGCTGGGGACCATGAAGGCCATGAGGGCCATGCTGATGCAAACATGGTATGCGCAATCCTTGTAAAGGCAAAGAATCCAAGCGTTGCAATGACGCTTGTAAACGACTATGACGGAAAAATCTGGGCAGATGATGACGGCGATCAGTTCTCGCTTACTGCAATCGAGCCTATGAGCACTGTACGTGCGGTCCTTGAGGAAACAAATACAACGAAATATATTGTATATGCCCTCTGCGGAATCATTCTTGCAATGAATATTATGGTGGTCAGCATCATTACCCTGCTGAATCTCCATCATTCCGCAAAGGAAATTGAGCTGATGCGACTCATTGGTATTTCATTGAAAAAAATCAATATTCTTTATCTGATAGAAAATTCGCTTGCCGGATTGATTTCCGGAATCCTTGCATTTGGGCTTTCAAGAATCTGCCTGGCAGCGGCGCAGGGCTTTGTCTCGGATATGGGAATTGTCCTTAATATGTCAAAGGTTTATCCGGTTGAGGGCGTTATTCTGATAGCAGTATTCCTGCTGTCGGTAATACCTACAATCATATGCACTTCGGTAATGGCGAGGAGGTCAGATCTTACATGAAAAAGCTGATTACTATATTTGTATTATGCATGGTATTCGTGCTTGCCGGTTGTAGCAGCACTGAGGCACCTCAGCCTCAGAAGGATACCACTGCCGGAACCGGTGATAAGAAGGATGCCGGGACAACCGGTACTGAGACCTCAGTATCGAAGCCTGAAGCCACTAAGCAGCCCGTGGAAAAAAAGGATGGCGGTACGATAGCATTGAGCTTTAAAAATGCCGCATCACTCGATTATCTGCATTCGATTGACGGTGAGCAGGTGACCATCAACGGATATCTTGCAACCAGTTCACCGGCTGACGGAAGCTTTATTTTCCTGATGAATCTGCCCTACCAGAGCTGCCCGTTCTGCGTTCCGAACACCTCACAGCTGGCCAATACCCTCGAGGTTTATCCGAAGAAGGGCGAGACCTTTGGCTTTACGACTCAGGCCGTAAGCGTGACGGGTACCCTTGTATGTGCAACGGACGAGCTTTTCTATGATGATTACGGCTACGAATTCAGCTACAAGCTTGTGGATGCCGACTACAAGATTCTCAGTGATGACGATCTTTCGGCAGAGATGACGCTCTGGCAGAAAATTGCCGACTCGGGCATTGTCACGGATTTGTATGATATGTACAACTATGTTGATATGTGCATTGAATGGAATAATTATTATCAGGATACTTATATTGATGAAAACGGCGAGGAGGTAAAGGGCTTCTTCTATTATCCGACTGATGCTGAAGACAGATTTAATGCCTGGTATTCAAATTATCTTGACGGAAGCGCCTTTGACGATCTTGCAAAACGTCTGAAGGAGTTTAATAACGATTCTACGGACAGCCTTGTTGAAAATGTAAAGATGGCAAAGGCTCTTGCACAGAAGGGTCAGGATAAAATTACCAACGGGGATTACACCTTTGAATTCAGATATGTTGAGGAGTTTGATAATGAGGACTATGTATACTCAATAAACGGTCAGGAGGAACTCTTTAACGAATTCGATACAATCTATGCTGAGTTTGCCGACTGGATTGCGAGCTGGGAGCTGTAAGGAGAAAAAACGATGGATATAAAATGCAAGGGCCTTGTGAGGACCTTTAACGAGCTGACAATCAGCTATGACGATCTGGAATTTAAGGAGGGAGAGACATATCTTCTTCTCGGACCTTCAGGCTGCGGAAAATCTACACTGCTGAACCTTATAGCAGGCGTCATTGCACCCGGTGAGGGAACCGTAATCTGCGGTGACCGTGATATGAGCAGGCTTTCAAAAAAGGAAAGAGACCTGTTCAGGGTAAATGATGTGGGATATGTTTATCAGGATTTTAAGCTTATCCCTGATATGACTGTTGCCGACAATATTGAAATCCTGAAGCTTGAGGGGATAAACGTAAAAGGAATGGACTCGCTTCTGGAGCATTTTGGGATTGCAGACAAAAAAAATGCCAAGGTCAGCAGCCTGTCGGGCGGCCAGAAGCAGAGGGTCGGGATTGTGCGCGCGCTGATAAAGAACCCTGCGGTCATTCTCGCAGATGAACCTACAGGTGCCCTGAACTACGAAATCGGTGAGCAGGTAGTAAAGGACCTTTTGAAGGCAGCAGAGGGCAAGGTACTGATTGTCGTAAGTCATGATGAGAGACTGATTCCCTTCTTTAAGCATGTAATAAGGATAAATGAGGTCTCAAAATGTAAAATTACACAGAATTGATGTATTTTACTGTATTTTACTGTGGCAGATTTTGTCTTGACGCAGATAATTACAGGATGTTATAATCAGCATGGAATTCCTCTGTAGAAATGGAGGAACTTATTGGTACGAAAACGAAAAACCTTACAGGAACTTACAATCAAAGATAATTTCATGTTTGCAGCGGTAATGCTGGAACCGGATAATGCTAAGGGACTTTTGGAACTTGTACTCGGGATAAAGGTAGATCATGTTGAAATTTCATATGAAAAAAGCATAGTCTTTAATCCTGAATACAAGGGCGTACGCCTGGATGTGTTTTTGAAGGATGATGCAGGCACCCACTTTAATGTCGAAATGCAGGCAGCGTCTCAAAAGCTTGAAAAGCGGGCAAGGTATTACCACGACCAGATAGACATGGAAATGCTTGTAAGCGGTGCTGAATACGAATCACTTCCGGATAACTATGTGATTTTCATATGTGACTACGATCCCATCGGGCTGAAAAAGTATAAATATACTGTCAGGCACACCCTTGCGGAGGATGGGGCATATGAATATGTGGATGGAAGACATACCGTATTTCTGAGCACGGTTGGAACCAATGAAGAAG
>JAZQNG010000090.1:0-21855 GCA_045627205.1 Lachnospiraceae bacterium | reverse complement strand
AATTGTTTTCAAGGTCTGTCCCCTTTGTTGAATTTTGTTAATAAAGGTCCGTCCCCAATGGAGAATTTTGTTAAAAAAGGTCCGTCCCCAATGGAGAATCCGGTCAGAAGGCTTCGACGACGGCCTGCAGCCTGTCAAATCGGCCCTGGTAAATCTGGTTCAACAGCTCGTTCATTGACCTTAATCCCTTGAGAAGCTGTTCCTTTGTGATAAGTCCCTTTTCAAATGCATCTGCAGCCTCATCGCTGTCGAGTACCTTCAGCTTTCCGTTGGGATATACCACAACATCAAACAGCAGATCCTCATAAATAATGGAATTGTTTTCCTCATTCTTTACGATATCGATGATATCACAGTACCAATGCGTCACATTTCCTTCGCAGTCAACAATCTTCGACACCTTCCAGCCCTTGTCCATAAAAAAGGCCGATGTTCCACCAACAAAATCCTGTCGGGGTTTTAGGGTTTTCCAGCGCGTTACAAGAAGATCGTCATCCAGTCTCAGGATTTCATCCTCAGAAAGCGGAGTGAACTCCTCCGGTATATATCTGTGTCGGAATAATTGTAAGCCCTCTTTATTCATGTGAATCACCTCTTTGAAATGGTATCTGCTGAAATATTAACGGTTTTACTGTACCCTTACGGCAATCTTGAAGGTTTTCTTCTTTACCTTGCCGTTTACCATGATGGAGCAGGTAACATTCAGTGTACAGGTTCCCCTCTTCTTTCCCTCAATACTGTCGGTCTCATTATTATATTCAGCTATGGAATTCTTGGAAGAAACACAATCTATAACAATACTCGTATTTGTATTTCCGAGCTCATTTGTCCTGAACATTCCCCATGGTATTCTAATCGCATCAGAAAGATTAAGCGATTCACCCGCCTTAACAGTTAACGAGTCAACTGCCTCAACTGACTTTAATATTTTTTTACTGCTGTCGGTAAATTCCATTTCAGTCATTTCATATGACGCGTAGGTATTGTATAACATTTCCATTTCATGGATTTCGTCAAACAGCTTTGCTGCTTCTGAACCAACAGGGAAATTTGCCTTTGTCAGGTTATAGTAGCCCATTGTCTGGAAATTCTTCGGGAAGGTTACCTCAAGAGGCTTCTTCACAAATTCATCCCAGTCATATTCTGCATAAATCGCATAATTTGCCGCAGATACGCAATCCTTATGAAGCGTTACCTTTGTAAGCTTATGGGGCATTGCAAGCAGTGTCGCCATGTCCTTTGTGTAAAGGCAGTTATTATATGATGCGTAACACTCGTTATCCTTGCTCACTACAAACTTTTTAAGCTTCGGAGCCGTATCAACAGGATTCGGATAGCAGTCATATGTATAATCAATCAGTGGAATATATGTTACCGATGACGGAAGCGTCAGCTTGGTAACAGAAGAACCCTCCAGTGAAAATGCCGCATAGAAAATACCTTCGGGAAGCGTCAGCGTCTTTATTTTACTGTTTACAAATACATTGGGAGCAATATCATTACAGCCCGGCATAAACTCGATGGTCTTCTTTGAGCTTGGATAATAAAGCAGCTCAATATAGGCCCCGTTATTATACCAGTCACCCTCCCGGACACTGTACAGACCATCCTTGTAAAGCCTGTACTTTCCATCTGCCTCACCGTCTATCGCAATTTTGCCCTTATATCCCAAAAAGGCTCTTTCATCTATCCATTCTACTTCTGAAGGAATTGTGATTTTGGAAATTCCCGTGCCATTAAATGCACCGTATCCGATCGTAAGAACATTTTTGGGAATATTGATTTTTGTAATTGTAGTACCACCGGAAAAGGCATTATCGTCAATCCATTCAACGCTTTCCGGAAGCTTTATGGTGCTGACAGAATAATTACCGGGAGTAAGGCCGAGGTATCCGATTATCCTTGTTCCGTCCTTAACCTCTACAGTCTTTTTGGTAGTGTCGATGCTGACAAGCTGTGAACTTATCACATCATATAAGCCGCCATTCGCAACCTCAAATCTCTCACCCCTTGATGTTATTCCGTCAAAGGGAACATTACGGATCGTAAAATAATCTACAACCGAGGGCAGAGCCATTTTCTTGAGTGAAGGCAGCTCTGATAATCCAAGAAAATATAATGTATCAGGAATATCAATGGTTGTAAGTGCCTTGCAGCCATCAATATTACAATAGCTGTAGCCGTTCGTAACCTTGATGCTCTTCAGGCTGTCGCAGCAGGAGACCTCAAGACTCGCGCCGCTCGTCCCCGACTTCGGATTGCAGGTTATGCTCTCCAATGAGGAACAGTCAAATATATACACCCATGTATCCGAAGAGGATATTTCAAGCTTTTTGATGCTGCCGCAGTTCTGGATACTGATATATTCTGCTGACTTAGGTAAAGAAACATATTCAATCGAGGTTGAATTTGCTAAACTGATGTCCGTATAACCCTCCGGTATATTCAGACTTTTTATCGTGTTCTCGCTGCTAAGACTGATTGTTGTTACACCGGTTTTAGTAGGTGTAGGAATATCCACAACCGTCTGGTTCCCTAAATATTTGTATACGGTTCCCGCAAAATATTCAAAGTCAGACTTAGCGGCCGCAGCACTTACCTGATATTCAGGCTCAAAGGCAACTATCTGAAGCGCAATTGCCAGACAGGTAATAAAAGCGATAAATTTTTTAAGAGATCTGCTCATTTTTTAACCTCCATGCATAGAGTGAAGCGATTGGCTAATGGTTTAGTTAATTAATATTTTATTTAACAGTAACAGGAATCTTGAACTTTTTGGTTTCCTTCTTCTTTCCGTCGGCAATAATCGTACAGGTCACGGTAATCGTACATTTTCCCTTTTTAACACCCTTTACAACACCCGAGGTGGAATTTACCTTTGCAATCTTTTTATCGCTTGAGCTGAATTTGACCGAAACCTCGGTATTATTCTTCTTTGTCAGCTTCTTTACGATATTCAGGCCTACAGGCGCTGTAACCTCTGCTGTCTTCTTCTTGCCCTTCTTCACACTGATTTCATCAACCACATACATCAGGTCGAAGAGCTCCGAGGTCGTATCCCTGAGCTGGTATTTCTGCTCACTTACGGTCTCCCAGCCGTAAAGCTCTGCCCAATAGGCTTCCTCAGCATTTTTATTCTCAATAAGCTGAGCCATTTCCGAACCGGCATAAACACGCATATCATATACATCCATGTAATCTGCCGTAACGAAATCCTTAGGGAAGTAAACTGTTAATTGTGAATAACGCTCCGACTCATTATAGGGATCGTAATGATATGCAGAAAGTGACCAATTTGCAGCCGAAACACAATCCTTATGTATTTCAACAACTTCAAGATCCTCAGGTCTTCCAAGCAGAACGCTCATATCCTTGCTATAAAGGCAGTTCTTATACGAAGCATAAAAACTGTTTTCCGGATCTACCGTCAGTTTTTTAAGATTGTGTGCAGTCGAGAATGTTTCGGAATCTATATAACGTACATAATCCGAAATATTCAGTGTTGTAAGTGACGAACCGGATAAATCCAGGTCGAGATACATTACGTGGCCGGGCACCGTAAGCTCTGTTATCTTCGAGCCCATAAATACCGTGCTGTCAAAGCCGACGCAGGGAAGCAGGATATCAATGGTTTTCTTATTCTTCGGGTAATATATCAGCTGATACATTTCCTCATAGCCGGTATCATAATTTTCATCCTTATAAATACCGTCCTTATATTCCGTAAGATAGGTCATGCCCTTTCCAAGCTTGATTTTTCCTTCATATCCCGCAAATACATTTTCCCTTACAAATCTGACATTCGTCGGAACCGTCAGTTCAGAAATTGCAGTTGCCCTGAAGGCATATGAACCGATTGTCAGAACACTCTTGGGAATGTTCACTGTTTTCAGGTTTGTGCCGCCGTCAAAAGCATAATCACCGATTCCCTCAACCGTATCGGGAAGGTTTATTGTATTAACCTTGTAGTATGCGTCAGAAAGGCATAAGCAGTCAATCTGAAGCGTACCCTTCTTAACATTTATAACCTCTGCAGATGAATCTATTGCGCAAAGTGTCGAATATCTGCAGTCGTACAGTCCTCCGTCCACGATTTCATAGGCATCAGTCTTAATGTCAATTGCAGAAAAAGGAACATTATTAACATATAAATAATAAACCTCATCAGGTATGGTTACCTTTTTCAGTGAAGGAAGGTTATATAATGTCGCAATCAAAAGTGAATCGGGGGTATTAATTTTCTCAAGCTTTTCACAGCCGTTAATATCGAAACTGTCATAACCTAAGCCGATGCTTAGCTCCTTCAGTGAATCGCAGGAGGTCATAATTACTGCTGCATCCGACTCTGAGGTTTTTCCGATGGTTACTGTTTCAAGTGCATCCATAAGGTATATATCAACAAAAGAACAGTTCTGCGGAACCGAAAGCTGCTTAAGCTTTGCGCATCCGCTTATGCTGAACCTCTTTACGGTCTTGGGAAGTACTATTTTTTCAAGATTGTCAAACCATCCGAGATATACCTCCGTAAATCCGTCAGGTATCGTAATACTCTTGATGTTTTCACAATTCGGGGTTGTTCCATACAAAGACAGATTCGTCACACCCTTCTCATAGGGAATAACAAGATCCGTTTCGTTTCCGTTATAGCCTTCATATGTGTTCCCGTACTTATCAAAATCCGAAGCGGTGGCTGCAAGTGCTTCATTCTCCGGCACTACTGCCAGCTGAAGACATAAGGCTACAGCAAGAACAAAAGCAATGAATTTTTTAAATGATCTGTTCATATTTTACCTCTCTTTTTCCATATTTTACTGACAGCCATGTCAGTATAGACATAGCTATTCTACCATATATTTTACATTTTTTAAACACCCTTTAAAAATTAGTTTTCTGCCGGAATTCCGTATCTGTTTTCCAATAATGCAAAAATAAAAGGTGCTGTTCAAAGCTCCAGACACCTGAAGTTTTGAACAGCACCTCTTTCTGATTTTATTAAATTCTTACTGCTTTACGCTCAGTCTGACAAGAGCTCTGTGAAGCTTTGCCGTAGCAATCCTCATCTCTTTGTCGTCGTCTCCCGCATTTGCTATGCGGGCTTCAGCTCTTTCCTTTGCGGAAAGGGCACGCTCCCTGTCGATGTCTTCTTCCCATTCCCAGGTGGTTGCAAGCAGGTGGCATGTGCCATCCATTACCGTCAGCATTCCGCCTATGCAGGCAGCTGAACGTCTTGTCCCATCCTCAAGGGCAATATAGGCCTCGCCCATTCCAAGGGCTGTGCAGAAATTGCAATGACCGGCAAGTATTGCCAGGTCGCCGGTGACGGTCCTGCATTTGATTCGTTCTACATTACCGGAGAAAAGAAGACCATCCGGTGTTGCTATCTGTAACGGAAAAACGTTCATGGACTTCTCCTTTTCTGTTTATTTACTGCTTTGCCTTTTCAAAAACATCGTCAATTGTACCTGCCATAAGGAAGCAGCTCTCAGGGATATTGTCGCATTCACCCTCAAGAATCATCTTGAAGCCGCGGAGGGTTTCCTTAAGCGGAACATACTTTCCGGGAAGACCGGTAAACTGCTCTGCTACAGAGAAGGACTGTGAAAGGAAACGCTGTACCTTACGTGCACGGTTAACTGTCAGCTTATCATCCTCTGAAAGCTCATCCATACCCATGATTGCGATGATATCCTGCAGCTCCTTATAACGCTGAAGAACCTTCTGGACATTACGTGCAATTTCGTAATGCTCGTTTCCAACGATTTCGGGAGTAAGGATACGGCTTGTTGAATCAAGAGGATCAACAGCGGGATAAATACCCATTGAAGCGATATCACGCGAAAGAACCGTGGTAGCATCCAGATGGGTGAAGGTTGTAGCGGGTGCAGGGTCAGTTAAATCGTCCGCAGCTACATATACGGCCTGAATGGATGTAATTGAACCCTTTCTTGTTGATGTAATACGCTCCTGAAGAGCACCCATCTCAGTAGCAAGTGTAGGCTGATAACCTACGGCTGAAGGCATACGGCCAAGAAGGGCTGATACCTCAGAACCTGCCTGTGTGAAACGGAAGATATTGTCAATGAAGAGAAGAACGTCCTGGTTCTTAACATCACGGAAATATTCCGCCATGGTAAGTCCGGAAAGACCAACTCTCATACGTGCTCCGGGTGGCTCGTTCATCTGACCGTATACTAAGGCGGTCTTCTCGATAACTCCGGATTCCTTCATTTCGTTGTACATATCATTACCCTCACGGGTACGCTCTCCAACGCCCGTGAAGATGGAGTATCCGCCGTGCTCTGTGGCTACATTGTGGATAAGCTCCTGAATAAGAACTGTTTTACCTACACCGGCACCGCCGAAAAGACCAATCTTACCACCCTTTGCGTAGGGACAGATAAGGTCAACGACCTTAATACCGGTTTCCAGGATTTCTGTTGCAGCTGCCTGTTCCTCATATGCGGGAGCGGGACGATGAATCGACCAGCGCTCTGCGGTCTTCGGAGCAGGAAGGTTGTCTACGGGGTCTCCGAGCAGATTGAATACACGGCCAAGGCACTCCTCGCCTACGGGCACGGTGATTGACTCACCTGTATCCACTGCCTCGATACCACGGACAAGACCATCTGTTGAATTCATGGCAATACAGCGTACCGTATTGTCACCTATCTGTTGAGCAACCTCTGCAACAAGTTTGACGCCTTTATTATCAATCTCAATGGCATTGAGAAGTGCAGGCAGCTCGTCAGGCTTGAACTTGATATCAAGAACGGGACCTGTTACCTGTATTACCTCTCCAATGTGTCTGTCACTCATTGTAGTTTCTCCTTTGTGTGAATTTGCTATGCCGGCTGCATTAGGCAACTGCCCGGATACAAGCACCGGCATATTTTATTTTTGTTCCCGACAAAACTTGTCTGGTCAGGAAGCTTAATTTCAGACGCCTTCGGCACCTCCGACAATTTCCGTAATTTCCTGCGTGATGCTTGCCTGACGCGCTCTGTTGTAATGAAGATTGAGCTGTTCAATCATTTCCTCGGCGTTGCTTGTCGCAGCATCCATGGCCGTACGTCTTGCAGCCTGTTCACTGGCTACAGAGTCACAAATCGCACCATAGATTACGCCTGCCAGATACTCAGGAACGATTGTATTGAATACCTCGTTGCTGTCCGGCTCGTAAAGAATAAGATTTCTGACTGCCTCTTCTTTTTCTTCAGCTGTATCCAGATCTGCCAGCGGCAGTACAGATACGGCATGCGGAACCTGAGATAATATGTTGATGAACTGCGTATAAACAAGCTTTACACAGCCGAAGGAACCCTTCATGAATTCCTCACATACCAGATTCGAAATACCGAACGAATCGGATACACGGATATCGGCGATTTCACCGAATTCCTCCGTAAGGATTTTCCTTCCGTGATGCTTGAAATACTCTACAGCCTTCTTTCCAATGGGAAGAACCACATATTCCTTCCCCTGTGAATCTGCCTCCATGCACTTGAAAAGATTGCCGTTATAGCCGCCTGCCAGGCCTCTGTCGCCGGCAATTACGATATAACATACCTTTTCATTTACATTATCCTTGGCATATATGGAAGAAAAATCCGTATTGCCTTTGGCTATAGTCTGTAGTGTTGCATATAATTCATCAAAATACGGTCTGCATTTTTCAGAGCGTTCCTTTGCCCTACGCAGCTTGGAGGATGCTACAAGTTCCATTGCCTTGGTAATCTGCATGGTGCTCTGAACGCTCTTGATACGCAGCTTTACCGCTTTCATGTTTCCAGCCATGGAATTTTTCCTCCTTTACGTTATTTTGCTCCCTTAAGGCTTGAGAACTGCTTTGTATATGTTTCAAGTGCTGATTTGATCTTTTCCTCAGTATCAGCCTCGAGCTTGCCTGTCGAACGGATTGCCTCCATTGCTGCTGCCCCATCCGCATTTGTATCAAGGAAGCTGTAAAGGCCGTCCTCATACTCACGGATATCAGCTACTGCAATATCTGCAAGCATATTCTTTGTTACCGCATAAAGAATTGCAACCTGCTTCTCTACGGGAACAGGTGAATTCTGATTCTGCTTTAATACCTCCACGATACGTGCACCCTGGTCAAGACGTGCCTTTGTATCGGCATCAAGGTCTGAACCGAACTGTGCGAAGCTCTGGAGCTCTCTGTACTGTGAATAAATCAGTTTCAGGGTACCTGCAACCTTCTTCATTGCCTTGATCTGGGCATTACCACCAACTCGCGATACCGAAATACCGGGGTTAACAGCAGGCATAACGCCTGAGTGGAAAAGCTCCGTCTCAAGGAATATCTGGCCGTCTGTGATTGAAATAACGTTTGTGGGGATGTATGCAGATACATCACCTGCCTGTGTTTCAATTACAGGGAGTGCCGTAAGCGATCCGCCACCATGTGCCTCGTCAAGCTTTGCAGCACGCTCAAGAAGTCTTGAATGCAGGTAGAATACGTCGCCGGGATAAGCCTCACGTCCCGGGGGACGACGGATAAGCAGTGACAGAGCACGGTATGCAACCGCATGCTTGCTCAGGTCATCGTAAATACAGAGAACGTGCTTGCCCTTGTACATGAAGTACTCACCCATTGCACAGCCCGAATAAGGAGCAATGTACTGAAGAGGTGCTGCTTCTGAAGCAGTAGCGGCAACAACGATGGTATATTCCATGGCACCGTTCTTCTGAAGGTTTTCAACAAGGTTGGCAACTGTTGAACGCTTCTGACCTATTGCAACATAGATACAGATAACATCCTTGCCCTTCTGGTTAATGATTGTATCTGTGGCGATAGTCGTTTTACCTGTCTGACGGTCGCCGATAATAAGCCCACGCTGTCCACGTCCGATGGGAATCATCGAGTCGATAGCCTTGATACCCGTCTGCAGGGGCTCAAATACTGACTGTCTCTCGCAGATACCGGGAGCCGGACTCTCAATTGCACGGAATTCTGTGGTAGCGATGGGACCTGCACCGTCGATAGGCTGACCTAAGGCATTTACAACACGACCTATCATGGCATCACCGACAGGCACTGAAACGACCTTGCCGGTACGCTTTACAGTCTGTCCCTCACCAATATTGTCACCGGAGCCGAATAATACGATAGAAACACTGTTTTCTTCCAGATTCTGCGCCATACCGAAGCTGCCGTCCTCAAACTCAAGGAGCTCGCCTGCCATGGCATTAACAAGGCCGCTGGCCCTCGCGATACCGTCACCGACATTAAGTACTGTTCCGGTTTCGTTCTGCTGGATACTGTTCTCGTAATATTTTATCTGACTGCGGATGACCTGGGATATTTCTTCGGGTCTTAATTGCATAATTCCATTCCATCCTTTGAATTATAGTGTTTTGTTTGTTTTTTTCCTCCTTACCTTGGAGGAATCCGCCTGAAATTCTATACTATCAGGTTAAAATTGCTTCACTGAGCTTCTTCTTCATTCCGCTGATACGACCCGAAACGGTTCCGTCCAGCTGCTTTCCTTCAAGCTCAACCTTTATTCCCGCTAAAACCTTTGCATCGATTTTTTCGGTCAGGGCAATGGTCTTGCCGCTGATTGCCGAAAGCTTGGCCACAAGAGCCTTCTTCTGCTCGTCTGTGAGCGGAACTGCACTTGTCACAACAGCATCGGCGATATTATGATCTTCATTATAGCGTCTGTTGAAAATTTCACAGCAACCCTCGTAATCACCAAGGTAGCCTCTTTCACACATAAGCTTTAGAAAGCTGACAAAATATCTTTCGCAGGAACCCCCGAAGGCCTTCTCAATCAGGTCAAGACGCTCTGCCTTTTTGATGGAGGGCTCATTCAGAAGCCTGAGATATTCCGGATTCTCCCTGAATATCTGCTTCACTGAAAGCATCTGCTCCAAAATGGAGTCGGTCAGCTTTTCTTCGGCAGCCAGATCATACAGACTGCCACCGTAAACTCTGGCACGTTCTGTCATAGGATCCCTTTCTTATTCAATCAACTGCCTACATTTTCTATAAATTCATTAATTAACATCGCATGGTCTTTTTCGTTGATTTCACGCTCGATTACCTTGCCGGCAATCTCCATAGCCATGCTACCGATTTCATCCTTAATCTCATTAACTGCCTTGCGGCGCTCCTGAGAAATATCGGCCTCAGCCTTTGCCTTCATGGCTACAGCCTGTTCGGAAGCCTCCCTTAAGATTTCCTCGCTCTTTAAGGAAGCTGTCTTCTGTGCTGTAGAAAGAATCTCGTTTGCCTGTTCCTTTGCCTCAAGCATATTCTGCTCATATTCTGACTTGATGGCTGCTGCCTCCTCCTTTGCCTTTAAGGCCTCACGGATATCAGCATCTGCCTTCTCGCGTCTCTTTGCAATAATCTCACGAACCGGCTTGAAAAGAAATTTCTTGATTAAAAGCACCTGGATGAAAAGGTTACATAACTGCGCTACAAAAGACCAATTGATTGTTACCAGATCCTGATTGTGGCTTACAACCTCAATCCCATCTGACAATAACATAAAATTCATCAGCCTCATAACCTCCTCGGTTCTAATTTAGTTCCGGAATAACCGCCTTTTCCAATATGTCTGTAAACTAATACGGAGATACGGCCAATCATAACTTTCCAAGGAACAGACCGGGTGCTACGAAGATAAGAAGAATACCGGTAACGAAACCGTAAATACCGGTTGTCTCTGCGATAGCACAACCAAGAATCATTGTAGAAGTAACATCGCTCTTGCACTCGGGCTGACGTCCGATAGCTTCAAGAGCCTTAGCAACTGCATTACCTTCACCGATACCAGGACCGATACCTGCGATAAGAGCAAGACCTGCACCAATTGCACAACCTGCGAGCGCAATACCTTTTGCGAGTACTGTGTAATCCATAAATAAATTCCTCCTAAGTATTAATTACATTATAGTAAATTAGTTTTTCAGACATTTCCATGTCTGTGAATGTGTTGCCCGGAAGCCGTTTTCACACTATCCCTCCGAGGCATTTGCAATATACAGCGTGGTCAGCATACAGAATATGAATGCCTGCATAACTCCTGAGAACCAGTCGAAGTATACTGACAGAATAGCCGGAACACCGACATCCAGAATCGGTATCTGGGCAAGAGCCTCGCCGACCGCTCCCGGAATAAGCCCGAACAGTGCCGAGCTTGCCGCAGCCAGGGCTGCATAAATCAATCCGTTAATTACCACGCCTGAAAGAATGTTACCGAAATGACGGCATGCCATACCGATGGGCGTAGCCATTTCCGAAAGCACATTGAAGGGTGTCATTACCGCAATCGGTTCTGTATACCCCTTCAAATAGCCAAGGAAACCACTGGCTTTAATCTTCTGGGCAGTAATCATGATGAAAACAACGACAGCCCATGCCGCCTCAGTATTAAGGTCCGCTGTAGGGCTCCGTAAGCCTGTCAGACTTATGAGATTGGATACGATACTGGTTGCAAACAGTGCCGCAACAAACGGGACGAAATGTCTGAATTTCTCGCCCATATTGCCTATGACAAAGTTGTCTGCCAGCTCTACCAGCCACTCGGCAACAGCCTGACGTTTACCGATTTTTTCCACCTTGAGTCCTCTGGTCAGGAAAATACAGAGTCCGGTGATAACTGCCATGACTATCCATGCCACGACAATGGTATCATTGATCTCGATATCGCCTAACAGCGGAATTTCAAAGGGTAGCTTTATGGTCCAGTATATTTTAGGACCAGTGATGCTTATTTCCATCTACTCCTGCTTCACCTCCTTGTTTAAAGTCTCCGCGCAAAAAGCTTGGGAAATATATTTAGTAATTTATTTAATTTAAATAACTAACAATTTAATATGGTGCCCGGGATTCTATGCCCACAATCGGCACTCCAAAGATTTTATCGGCTTTTTTCTGTATAAATTAACTTTTTTGTCAGAAATAATCCTAAAGGCTGTATTTTTCCGTCAGGCTGATGTTTTGACCCTTTTCGGGAAAATTACTGCTTATCTTCGGTGCAGTCTGCATCCCCATCATCTGCTTTATCAGCCTCCGAAGTCTCTGTGTACTCTGCATCCTCCGCAGTCTCATCCACAGCACCCTGCGGTGCCTGACCTGCGTTTTTAGGCCTTATAAAAATAGCGGCTATTTTTATTCCAAGCGTAGGGAAAAGAAGCGGAACAACCGCTGCAACAGGCTGGAAACAGGGAATAAGGATTGCTGCGACAATCCAGCCGATCTGCATAAAATAGCGGTATGTGTAGCTCACCTTCATACGGTTTCTTGCTCTCGCGTCGTCCGTATCCGCAGCCACCTTCTGCACTGTCAGACACATCAGGAAAAAATTCAGATATGCGACGGCTCCGCCTGCAACCGCTCCCACTATCACCGTATAATCAAACGGAATACTATCCGGAAAAATCAGATTCAGTATAAAAAAGACAAGCACATCAAGAACCACGCCTATGGCCACATAGAGCAGTACCTTGTTGCATTCCTTTTTAACTGAGGGCTGTAAAAGTGCCATGCCCGAACCTCCAAAAGCTATATTTTAAATATGTTTATTAAACTGAGCTTTGTTTTTATCCTTATCCTTTTCGCTTTTCTTCTTTTCTGCCATGTAAAACTTATATCCGGACATAAAAGAGCCTCCCAGCCCGAACAGGATACCCGGCAGGAAAACCCAGCCCTCCAGTCCGCATTTAGCGGTCAGAAGCCAGCAGACAAGGATACAGAGAAGCAACGGGGAAACCAGTGTAATACCGAGCTGAGCTATTAATGAAATCTGTTTTACTGCCTCAGAAAAAGCCTTCGTTTTTTCGCTCACACAAATACTCCCCCATTTTCAAAAATTATGCATTTTAATTCTAACATAATGCATTTCTAAATTCAAGCAAATAAAGTAAATTCCTGCATAAATTATATTTTTACGAATGCATAAAATTTATTAGCACATGTGAAGATATTTTGACCCCGTCCCCCCTGGGTCAAAAAAAACAGGCATTACTGCCTGTTTTTTTATAAAACCAGCTTACCCTGGCGGTAAACAAGTGTCATATTTATCTCCTGCTTTCCCTCAAGCATTTCCTTTAGGAAAAGCCTGTCGCCTTCCCAAAGCTGAAGTCTCATTATATCCGCCTTGGGTATCCATTTAAGGGTTCCCTCATCACAGATAATATTCCCTGTATCGCAATCTCCCGAAAAATCCTCCGATGAAAAAAGATACATATCCTCATCACCGTCCGTATCCGAACGGAATTCCACAATTCCGTAAAAATGCATGGAATTGAGTGTAAGGCCCGTTTCCTCAAAAACCTCACGCTTTATGCACTGCTCCGCAGTCTCTCCGGGCTCGAATTTTCCGCCGACACCTATCCATTTCCCTTCGTTGTAGTCCTGCTTTTTCTTGTTCCTTAAGAGCATCAGATAGCAGCCGTCCTTTTCAAGATAAATCAGGGATGTTTTCTTCATGGGTTCACCTTTTTACTCAGCTCATCTTTCCGATTCTTCTAACATGGTTTGCACCGTTTGAGAAGGGGGTGTCAAGGAAGGTATCAACTATCTTTAATGCAAGACCTTCACCGACTACCCTTGCGCCCATTGCAAGTATATTTGCGTCGTTATGCTGACGTGTTGCCTCAGCGCTGAAGCAGTCCCCGCATACTGCGGCACGGATTTCCTTATGTCTGTTTGCTGCGATTGAAATACCGATTCCGGTTCCGCAGATAAGAATTCCGTTTTCTGCCTCGCCCCCGATGATTGCCTGGCTTACTGCCTCGGCAAAATCAGGATAATCGCAGGAAGCCTCACTATAGGTTCCAAAATCCTTAAACTCTACTCCTCTTTCCTCAAGATGCTTCATAACTGCCTGCTTTAATGCATAGCCTGCATGATCACTTCCGATTGCTAACATGATATTATCTCCATTTCTTATTTTATCCGATACTGATATATGCGCCGGAGCCCTGCTCCGGTTTAATACGCGGCCCTCGAATCACACTCTTAAGCCGCTAACAAATTACTATAATCCGGCCGTTATGTCAAGTAGATATCCTGTCTTTTTCAGAGTCTTTTTTTCAGACTCTTTTTTCAGATCCGTCCTTATCAATCCTGCCTGCCGCACGGTCAGCGCATACGTCAAAGGTCACACCCCGACAATATGATAGCCCGCCGCCTTTATCAGACGGTTCATGATTGCCTGCCCGAGATTGCTTGTGCTAAAGCCCTCCGCATAGATGAACTCTATTCCCTCCTCATCAAAGGACCGGAGTGCATCAAACAGTCCGGCTGCAATGGCCTCCTCGTCGTTTTTTGAGCCGAGAACACGCAGACAGATTCTGCTCCAGTCCTCAGCGGCAATCGGATTTTTGCCGTCCTGCCGCTTCAGAAGTGCCTCAATTTCAGTACTGCACAGCACGCCTACCGAGCTGCCGGCTGCAAGCTTTTCTGAAACCGCCCTTCCGATTGCTTCAACAACAGGCTCATCCGTGCCCTCAAAAATACTCAGGTCTCCCTTCGGGGCATAATGTCTGTATTTCATTCCCGGAGCCTTTGCGACAATATTCTCGTTTTTTTCACGTTTAAGTACAGCACGGTCATATTCAATGTCCGGAAGAACCCCGCGGAGCATTTCAACGGTAATATAGCCCGGACGCAGGATAAGTGCCGGTGAAACAGTCAGGTCAACAATTGTTGATTCCAGACCGATATCGGACGAGCCTCCGTCGATTATCATCTCTATTTTTCCGGAAAGGTCCTCGATAACATGCTCTGCCTTTGTCGTTGAGGGACGTCCGGAGGCATTGGCCGAGGGAGCGGCAACGGGCAGACCGGCCTCCCTTATCAGACGGTTCGCAATCGGGTGCGAGGGCATCCGGATTGCAACGGTATCCAGTCCTCCCGTAGTCTCCATAGGTATCGAGGGCTTCTTTTTCATAATCATGGTGAGCGGGCCGGGCCAGAAGGCATCCGCCAGGGCATATGCAGCCTGCGGAATATCCTCACACAGCTCCTGCAGCTCTTCAATTCCTGCAATGTGTACGATCAGCGGGTTGTCTGAGGGACGCCCCTTCGCTGCATAAATACGCCTGGAGGCGGTAGGGTCAAACGCATCTCCGCCAAGTCCGTAGACCGTCTCGGTAGGAAATGCCACCAGTCCGCCTGCACGCAGGATTTCTGCTGCCTCGCGAAAATCCTCTGAAGTCATGTTTTCTGCATCAATCTTTTTTACAATAGTTGTCACGATTCTTCACCCTCATAAAAAGACGCCGGAAGCTCCAGCGTTCCCTGTCTTATATCCAGCCAAAACGGGGACGGACCAATTCGGACCGCCCCCGATAAAATACGATTCAGTTATTTATTTAACAGTAACCTTCTTTGCTGAAGAGTACTTTGTATATTGTGTTCCCTTTGTCTTGTCGTATGCACGTACCTTATAATAATATGTTTTACCTGTCTTTACGTCATTGTCTACGAACTGACCCTTTGTAGCACCTTCAACCTTGCCAACCTTCTCATAGCCCTTGCTCTTCTTGGTTGATCTGTAAATCTCGTAGCCGTCAACGCCCGATACGGGAGTCCACTTTACGATTGCTGTACCGCTTCCGTTGTTTGCTGCTGACTTAAGGTTAACAGTCTTGTTGATATAGCCTGAAATGCTGATTTCATAAGGAACGCCTTCAGGAGTGCTTATCTGCTTGAACTCAATATAATATGTTCCCTTGGGAATGTTAAGTGTGAACTTGTCGTAGGTATATTCCTCATCACCCTTGTAAACCCAGTTCTTTAATGAAGTATCATCGCCTCTGAGACGCTCGTTCTTGCTGTTCCAGACACAAACCCTGAGACCGTCAAGGTTCTTTCCGAATACCTTTGCGGTAATGGTAACCTTTAATCTTCTGCCTGTCTTGAACTTATAAACAACTGACTGGGGCTCCATAGGTGAGTGAACATCCGATGTTGTTCCCTTGTAAGCCTTTCCGCCTACCGCACCTACTGAAATAGCGCCCATGATTTCTGCATTTGAAAGAGCCGATACCTCTGTAGCGGGCTCCCATACTGCAACAATTGCAAGTGCACAGCACATAGCAACCATAACACTGATTATTTTCTTTAATGTCTTCATCTTTTTCCTCCATTTTCTACTAACGGAACACCTGATTAATAACTTCTCTTACAAAATCGAATTCCAAATTAGCCATCTAATTTAATGCAGGAAAAATTGTATCATAGGTTTATTAAATACGCAATAGTATTTTTTGGCACAATAGACGCTTTTAATCCGCCGGAAGACAACCGATACAGGGTCACATTTTCATTCCGGAAATAAAATATACGTTTTAATCATTATTTCACCGGTACAATAAATCAGGTGATTCAGGCCGGACTCATCAGAACATGGCTGCCAGCCTGTCAACGCCCATTATGGTGCATACAAGGTAAATACCGTATGCCAGGAGCAGGAAAAGGCCCTGTACACGTGAAAATTTCTTTGTAATAAGTGTAGGGATTACGCCGATGCATCCGATGATAAGACATGCGGGGAAATCAATGAGTGCAACCGATTCATTAACCGTAAGTGCCTTTCCCGAAATCAGGTTACAGATAGGCATGATGAAGGTCAGGTCCATAATATTGGCACCGATGATATTTCCGACGCCAAGCGAGGACTGCTTTTTTACAACTGCCGTGATTGTTGTAACAAGCTCAGGAAGCGAGGTTCCTATCGCAATGATAGTAACGGATATTACCCTCTCCTCGACACCGCACATCTCGGCAAGAAGGCTGCCGTTGTCTACAAGAAGATCTGCACCGAACACAATTGCAACTGCGCCGAGAAGGAACTTTATGATATTCTGGACAACAATTGCAGGTGTTTTTTCATTTGCGGAAAGCTTTTCAACCTCACCGCTCTTTACGGCCTTTACCGCGCCGCGGATATTGTCAGCCATTGCTATTACGAAAATAACCATCAGACAGATACTTGTAACGGTTCCGATACCCTCAACCGCGCCTGTCCTTGACATGCTGCCCACAACAACGATAATTGTCGCCGCACCGAGCATCAGCAGTGTCTTTAAGGCATAATCCTTTCTCTTAATAACGGAAGGAATGCATATAATACCGATAGCCATTATGAGACCGATATTCGCGGTTACGCTTCCTACGGCATTTCCGATAGCCATATCAACACTGCCCTCTGCAGCCGCCATTGACGAAACAAGCAGCTCCGGAAGCGTGGTTGCGATACTTACAACCGTTGCACCGACAATCAGCTTGGGGATTCCGAGGGCCTCAGCCATCCACGAGGCTGCGTCCACGAACACATCGCCGCCCTTTATTATCAGTAAAAGACCGATAACAAGAAGTACTACTGGATGAAGACTGCTGCCAAGGAAGAAATTTAAGGCAAGCAGCACGGGAATAAATACATAATCCATCAGAATTTTCTTCATTTTAACATCTCCTCTTTTCTAAAATATTTTTACTTTATACATCAGGTCTGTTTTTTATTTTGACATAGAATTTTTCAAGATAAAAAAACAGACCCATGCATAGCAAATAAGCCATGCACGAGTCTCATTATTTAAGGTAAGCCAGACCGCAGCTGCGGACAGTGTTGTTGACTTTTCCACATTTATACGGGCAGGCCGTCTGCCGGTCCATCCGAAAATGCCAATTACTCCCTCAATGAAAGTAAACTTAATATAAGCCAATCCGGATTAAATGTCAACAATTTTTCACACTTAATTCTTTAATATTTTACGGTTGATATCCGGCAGCATACAATACGGTTTCCTGTCAGCAGATTTCACTTCCGCCGTTAAAAGGCTTTTCGGGTACCATAAGTGCCAGTTCGCCATTCTCATCCTCCGCACAGAGAATCATACCCTCCGAGACAAGTCCGGCAAGTGTTGCGGGCTTGAGGTTTACAACAACCATTACCCTCTTTCCGACCATCTCCTCAGCGCTGTAATGCGCCTTGATTCCCGATACGATCTGCTTTACATCGGCACCGATCTTTACCTGTGAGCAGAGAAGCTTCTTCGACTTCTTAACCTCCTCACATTTGATGATTTCACCGACCCTGAACTCAAGCTTTGCAAAATCCTCATAGGAGATCTCCTCCTTTGTAGGAACATGAAGGTCGGGATATCCCGGTCCGGGAACATAGTCCGATGAGTTTTCATCTGCTCCGTTTACGGCAGTCTGCTTCGAGGCCGAGGCTGTGGCATCGGCTGAAGCCTTACCGGCTGCAGATGCCTCTGTTACTATACCATGAGCTGCATTATAGGCGGCAACCCTTGCCTGCTCTGCATTAAATTCCGCTATCTGTTTTTCCTTAATTACCTCAACCTTCTCGAGGATTTCCTTAAGGTCAAGTCTTGCAAAAAGAATCTCAGGTGCAGCAGTCACCTTATTTCCCGAAGGATAAAGGCCAAACTCACCGATGCTTTCAAAAGCACGTGCCGAGGTATTCAGCTGTGCAAAAATCCTCTCTGCGGTTTCAGGAAGGAACGGAGCCAGAAGACTTGTTGCAATACTTATGCTCTCGACCAGATTATATAATACGGTCTCAAGACGTGACTTCTTTGCCTCATCCTTTGCCAGTGCCCAGGGTGCCGTCTCGTCTATATACTTGTTGCAGCGCTTGTAAAGATTGAATATCTCCGTCAGTGCATCTGCAACACGAAGGTCGTTCATCTTTGCAAGAACAATTCCCTTTGTTGCCTTTGCAAGTGAAATCAGCTCCTCATCAACAGGCTCTGCCGCACCTGCATTATTTACCACGCCGCCAAAATATTTGTTGCTCATCGAAATGGTACGGTTTACAAGATTGCCCAGAACATTTGCCAGGTCGGAATTGATACGTTCTACCAGAAGCTCCCAGGTAATGATTCCGTCATTCTCAAAGGGCATCTCATGAAGCACGAAATAACGTACCGCATCTACGCCGAAAAGGTCGACCATATCGTCTGCATATATAACATTGCCCTTTGATTTACTCATCTTGTCACCGCCCTGAAGCAGCCAGGGATGTCCGAATACCTGCTTGGGCAGCGGCTCGCCAAGGGCAAGCAGGAAAATAGGCCAGTAAATCGTATGGAAACGGATGATATCCTTACCGATAAGGTGAAGGTCGCAGGGCCAGTACTTCTTATACAGGTCGTCATGGTTTCCATCAACATCAAAGCCTAAGCCGGTGATGTAGTTTGTAAGGGCGTCCATCCATACATATACTGTATGGTTGGGATCGAAATCTACCGGAATACCCCACTTAACAGAGGTCCTCGATACGCAGAGGTCCTTCAGTCCGGGCAGAAGGAAATTCTTCATCATCTCGTTCTTACGGGATTCGGGCTGAATGAATTCAGGATGCGTATTGATATGGTTGATAAGTGTATCCGCATATTTGCTCATTTTAAAGAAATATGCCTCCTCCTTCGCAGGTGTACATTCCCTTCCGCAGTCGGGACACTTACCGTTCACAAGCTGTGACGAGGTATAGAAGGACTCACAGGGCTTGCAGTACATTCCCTCATAAACGTTCTTATAAATATCACCCTGGTTGTACAGCTTCCTGAACATTTTCTGGATCTGGACAACATGGTCCTCATCCGTTGTACGGATAAATCTGTCGTATTTGCAGTTTACAAGGTCAAATATCCTCTTGATTTCATCTGCAACACCGTCTACAAATTCCTTGGGAGTCTGACCTGCAATTGCAGCCTTCTCCTCAACCTTGATACCATGCTCATCGGTTCCTGTCTGGAAGCGGACATCGTAACCCTCAAGCTTCTTGAAGCGTGCAATACTGTCTGCGAGGATAATCTCATAGGTATTTCCGATGTGCGGCTTGCCCGATGCGTAAGCAATGGCCGTTGTAATGTAATAGGGTTTTTTCTCCATTCTACATTCTCCTCGTATTATATAGTAGTAGTTTTTAGAGACCTTCTCCAAGGTCTTTTAATTATTACATCATAGTCTTTTCTTTACCTCTTCTGTAGGTTTGACTATGATATATAAGATGCTGTGGATTGGTTTCATTCCCCTACCACTTGATGGTTTCAGAAAGGCTCCAACCACAGTCTCTTTGTTCATTTGTTAATCAGTTAGATACCGCATGACGGTTTATTTAGAACGACGTTACAATCGCAAGGAGCACCCTGTGGTTCTAAAACAGCATTAATACATTTCAAAGGAGATTTATTATGATTTACGTAACGGTAATCTGACATCAAAAAACTCCCGCCCTTAACTAATCGGATTTTCATACCGGATAAAACCGGTAAACCCGATTAATTAAAGACGAGAGCATATATACCCACGTGATACCACTTTAATTCACCTAAACCTCACGATTTAAGCCTCCGCAACTGTCCATCAACAGTCTGCACTGTAACGGGTGCCTCCCGTCAGAAGCTAACCTGTGCAATGCAGACGATGCAGTGCATTTAAGTTCACTCCTGCAGCTCCAAGACCATCTTCAACCGTTTTCCAACCATCCGTTCTCAGCCCAAAACCGGATTCTCTGTAAGTCTTCCAAGCAGTCTACTCTTCTCTTCAATGCCTTTAAACACTTGTATACTATCACCATTAATTCTGTTTGTAAAGTATTTTTTATGTATACCGGTCTGAAACCAAAAAATCCCCGGAAACGCAAAATGACAAAGACGTTTTTTACCTCTTTAGATTTCTCAGCTCAAATTTTAAGTGAATCGTACGTAAAGTGAGATTTCAATCCTCCCGAAATTTCAATCCACCCACCTCCTGCGAGGTGGGACTGTATCAAAAGGGGCAGTACAGCACCACAAAATTTCAATCCACCCACCTCCTGCGAGGTGGGACTCAGCCTGCGGCAGATTGAGTCACGGACTCTACAATTTCAATCCACCCACCTCCTGCGAGGTGGGACAAAAAAATTCTATCTATGATGGCTGGGATATGGAATTTCAATCCCCCCACCTCTTGCGAGGTGGAACCACTTCTTGTAGTAATCCGTGACAATCTTCCTATTTCAATCCACCCACCTCCTGCGAGGTGGGACTGTCCTCCTTATGATTTGAAAATAGCGGAGAAAATTTCAATCCACCCACCTCCTGCGAGGTGGGACAAAATTTAGCCTTAAAGAAATTAAGGATAGAAAATTTCAATCCACCCACCTCCTGCGAGGTGGGACGCCAAGTTAAGAATCAAAAATATTAATCAGGAATTTCAATCCACCCACCTCCTGCGAGGTGGGACTCCCCTTATCCTGCCAAGTCTGGAAATCTTCCGTATTTCAATCCACCCACCTCCTGCGAGGTGGGACGATATCTAAGGCTTCAACGATTAAGACAGGGAGATTTCAATCCACCCACCTCCTGCGAGGTGGGACTCAAAGGGATGTTCAGGCTTCTCGGTGAGAACATTTCAATCCACCCACCTCCTGCGAGGTGGGACGTCTGAAACAGTATCTTTATATCATACCGATACATTTCAATCCACCCACCTCCTGCGAGGTGGGACCCTAAGGCGGTCAAGGTCTTCTTTCCGGCGATTATTTCAATCCACCCACCTCCTGCGAGGTGGGACCGTTTGAATCTGCGGTCAACCGCAATGCACATTATTTCAATCCACCCACCTCCTGCGAGGTGGGACTAGAGCGCTTTCCGGTTATTGGGTGCCGGAGATGATTTCAATCCACCCACCTCCTGCGAGGTGGGACCGATCTGATTGAGAAGTGCAGCAACTTTTTATTATTTCAATCCACCCACCTCCTGCGAGGTGGGACCTCAAATGCAAAAGCCGAAGCAAAGAAGGAAGCGATTTCAATCCATCCACCTCCTGCGAGGTGGGACTTAATATACCGGACAGGATCCTTC
>JAZQNG010000089.1:0-28141 GCA_045627205.1 Lachnospiraceae bacterium | reverse complement strand
GAAAATCGGGTTGATGATGGATACTGTACAATGGATTTGCTAAAAAGTGAAAACAAAAGGTTTCGTGAAGGCTGTGAAAGAAATGGTCTTCCGCTTGTACTGATAGAAGATAATTATGAGCATACTGTAGAACGAATGCTGTCTAGATATATATGAAAATATGGTAAGATGCAAATGATATTGGGCGGAATGCTTGATCCACGCTTGTTAAGAAAAATTCTTAACAAGCGTTTTTTATTTGTAAAAACGGAGGAGGTATAAAACTTATGAAATAATATAGGGTGCATTCAGAGGACATTGCCTATTGGACACAACAGCCCAGGGGCATTTTTACAGCTGCATTTTTCGGCCGCGAGCGGTCGAAAAATGCAGTATGTTAATAAAATTGGAAGTTGTTCACGCGCTCAATAAAAATCTTATATTCATACGTATATTTATTAGATATAATTCACGCCGGATGTTGCTTATAAACTTATAGTAAACAGAAATGGAATAGTTGGTGTTAAGGAAACATTACCTCATTATATGGTTATATTTTTATAAAATAAATATGCATCCTCCTCTTTGTATACATGAAGGGTGATGTGATTATTCCTTGACAAAACTAGAGTCTCAGGTTGCAGAGGAGGGAAAAACTATAAATTTATATTGACTTTTTACATTTGAAAGTCCAAATGTATAAAAAAAGAGAGATTTGGACGAATGACTATCGATGCTGCCAATGATGTTTATTATATTATGTGTATGTAAAATGTATTATGAATAACAAAGAAAATCTTTCTATAAAAAATCTATCACAATAGAGAAAATCGTTGACAAGTAATTTTTTTTATGTTATATAATAAATAATCTATCCGGATAGATTATTTTGAACGTTCAAGAAAGAATCAAAAGAATTTGAATTTTGTAACTGGAGTTAAATAGTCTGAAGATTAATTTTCAAACTATGGGATTGGTGTAGTAGGAGGAATTATGGATATCCCTAAAATTTATGAAAGTGAATATCGTTTATGCAAAATCGTCTGGAAAAACGAGCCTATCAAGAGCGGCAGACTTGTTGAACTGTGCAGGGATGAACTTGGGTGGAAATCTTCTACAACATATACGGTAATCAAGAAGCTGTCTGAGCGTGGGATTCTTGTCAATGAAAAAATGATGGTCAGAAGTCTTGTTTCTGAGGAGGAGGCACAGGCTTCCTTTGTCAGGGAAGTTCTTGATACACGATTTGACAGCTCATGTCCGGCTTTTATTGCGGCTTTCTCTAAGAGTAAGGAGCTCACTGACAAGGATATTGATGAAATACAGGATATGTTAAACAAAATCAGGGAACAGCGAGAGTAACGGATTAGGTTAAGGAGTGTTTGGATATGAATTATTTAATATCGAATATTCTTGAAACAAGTATGTATTCCTGCCTGATTGTTGTTGTAGTACTGATTTTGAGGTTTTGTTTAAAAAAAGCTTCAAGGTCTGCAATATGTATGCTGTGGCTTCTGGTCGGCTTAAGGCTGCTTATTATCTTTCCGATTGAAAGTAAATTTGCGGTAATACCTGATATATCGTCTGTTTTTTCGGACCTTGACCGACCTGATGACGTTCCCGGGGCTGACGTATATAAAGCAGAAAAAACGGCAGGAATCTCCTCGGACGATATCATCAGGGATAAGGATGCTATTAATAATCTGATGCAATACCTTGATGAGAAGGAAGCCGAAGCCAAAAGTGACGACCATCACGAAGGCAGCAGATATCAGGCCAAGGATATTATGCAATACGCAGGTGAAACTGAATATGAAGACCTGCACGAAAGCACTATAAAAAATGATTATGAAGGGACCGATGGAAGTGACTATGCAGGGGAGGAATGTGCATCCTTAGGGCTTATGCCCCTGCTTGGGATTATCTGGATTGCCGGTGTTTTGTTTATGTGGCTTTACGCCATCAGGAGTAATCTGAAAATAAAAAAACAACTGTCAACTGCAGTAAAGGATAGCAGTAACGAGGGAGTATTCTATACGGAATTCACGGATTCTGCATTTGTTTTTGGCATCAGGAAACCCAAAATATATGTCGGCTTCGTTGTGGAAGAAAAGGACAGGGATTATATACTGGCACATGAGAGAGAACATATTCGCAGGAAGGATCATTTAATTAAGCTGACCGGATATATACTTCTTTCGCTGTACTGGTTTGCTCCGTGGATATGGGCAGCATTTTTACTGTTGTGCAAGGATATGGAGCTGGCCTGTGATGAGGGAGTAATCAGTTCGATGGAACCTGTACAGAGGGCGGACTACGCCGGTACTTTATTTAAAATCGGTACCGGAAGGTTAAGCGCTGCATCAGGCATGATTCATTTCGGTGAGGTCAGCATCAGGGAAAGGATTAAAACAATTATGAATTATAAGAAAAAAGCAGCCGGAATAACCGGCATATTAATTGTCGTACTGGTAGTATGCATCATGGTACTTATACCGGTACAGACCTCAGAGGCAACAGATAAGCCTGAAAATACATATGATACAGGAGAATTGACAGTTGCTTCAAATAGTACGGACAGTCCTGCAGGGGAGAATAGAGAATCTGAGAACCCGGTTGAGGAACTGACCGGAAATGAAAGCATGATTTATAAGTATTTAGATATCAAGGATGGTGGGATTATTATTTCAAAGGATGCAGCTGTAATAAACCGCCTCGACATTATGTATCTGCGCAATGTATTTGCCGATGATGAACCTCTTTATATAAGGGTTGATGAGGATAATGCTGTCTATGACAGCAGAAACGGGTGTAATGCGATTATCGAGACTGCTACAGGAAGGCTGGTATTCGGCTGTTCTAATACCGAAATACCGGATTCCGTAACTGAAATATCAGAAATGGCGTTCGCAGATTGTACAAGGCTTACAGAGATAAATATACCGGATAATGTATCCAAAATAGGAATCGGTGCATTTCGTTCCTGCAACCTGTTAGCATCTGTCAGTCTTCCGGAAAATTTGACCTCCATAGACGATTATGCGTTTGCCTATTGCGGAAGATTAAGCGAAATAAACCTCACGGAACGCGTTATTGGAAACGGACTTGGGGAGGGAGCTTTCCTTGGCTGCTATTCATTACCCAAAGAAATTATGAGGGTATTGAAGATTAAGTGCCCGCAGGCTTATCCGCTTAACCGGGCAGGCGACGATCTTTCAAACGTTGAGTATCATTTCAGGGAGGAGGCACCTGAACAGTCAGATTATCAGGGAGGGTATTATTACGCAGTACCTGATTTCCTGGACAGGGATGGAAATCTTTCATTAAGGATAGCGGAGTGTACGGAGGACGGAACAGGATTTGTTTATACAGGAGAAACGAAGACGGTCAGACTTGCAGACAATTGTAGTATAATTGTCAGGGGCAGAACCGAAAAATCCGGGAATAAGCTGCGTTATATTACCGCAGATGATTTAAGATATATCTGTGATTATTACATGGTGGCAACGGACAAAAATAATGTTGAAGAAATTATCATGCATGAATATGTGTATCCTTTTATTTGTGTGGAGGCTGACGGCGAAATAACGGATTTAAGGGAATCGGACGGATTTGAGGCGTATGCGGGGACTGTCCCGGCAAAGACTGCGGCAGATGCCATCTCTGTTCAAATAAAGTGAATATTTTTAAACTTATGCCACCGTGTAGCTAACGGTGGCATTTTTGTGATATAATATCGGTACTTTAATGGTTGAATTCAAAACGGAGGAATCCAAATGGATTTTATTTTATCACATATTTGGCTGCCATATATATTCACATTGGCACTGGTGGTCATTGCGCTATTCTTTAAACTTGGCTGTGCCGAAATGCTGTGTTGCGCAGCTCTTTTGAATCTTGTTCCCGTGCGGGGGCTGTGGTGTATACGGAGTGCCCGTATGGTTTCAGCGGTTATCATCGCGGTTTTTTGCTGTGCCTTATTGGTTTTGGCGGTATTGGGCCTTCGAAAAGCGGTGAGGTCGGGTGATAAGAAATTGATAAGTGGCAGCGTGGCGGTTGGCTTGGCTGCTGCCTCAGGTACGGTTTTCTGCTGCTTTTCATCTGAAAGGCAGGTTTTACAGACTGTGCTTACGGTCTGCTGCATTATTGGAATGATGAGTGCAGTTTACATCTGCTGGTGGTTAGGTGAGCTGGGAAAGGGTATGCGCAGTTCAGGATAATCGCCCGCTACATTCTTTTAATAATAAAAGACCATCCGGAAGAATTGACGGGTAACTGCATTTACCACAGGGAATTCTTGAGGAAGGTCTGATATATACGTCTATTTTTTCGTGTGTTTATTCAGTGCCATAACAAGTATTGGAATAATGATGATCTGAATAATGATTCCGGGAATGGCATTTAAAAATGCGCCGGACATAAATGCAGCCCAGCCGAATTCGGATTTTCCAAGCCCGTAAAGAATCAGTCTGGAAATACCCCATACAATTCGACCGGCAAGCATAGCAGTGATAAGTGATACATAAATATATGGTTTTTTCTTTGGAAGTATTTTATAAAGGATACCAACAACCAGTCCGTAGGTTGCCAGTTCAAAGCACATTGGAATGCCTATGGGAATAAGGGGCGGCATGCCGAACAGCAGCAGACGAAGCAGGGGGGCAATGAAGCCGATTGCCAGCGCATACCACGGTCCGCAGAAAAATCCGCACAGAATTACGGGAATGTGCATAGGGCACAGTGCATTTCCGATTTGCGGGAGCTGTCCCGTTAAAAAGGGAAGCACAAGTGCAAGTGCCAAAAACATGGTAGCAAGAACCATTCTGAAAAGTTTTGTGTTCGATGACATCTTAATTTACCTCTTTCTTTTTTGATATCATCGTCTTGAACGATATAGATGTCTTCATGACATCTGTATAAATGTGATTTATGCCATTGACTTTATTGATTACTTTTACTATACTTCTTTAGCGTAGTAATTGTTTCTGTAACCATTTCGGTCATTGTCATCTGTCTGACACCAACGACCTGATTATTACAATGGCTTACAGGCAGGAGGAGCTTAAGAGCGTGGCTCTGACCGACTGCTGCCGCCATTGCCGGAGTAATCTCGCCGAGTAATGAATCAGCGGAAACAATTCCGATAGGGCCGATAATAACATCCGCATCCCTGCAGGCAACCAGGACGGGATTTTCACCTGTTGCTGCCTGTTTTGCGCCTGCCTTGAGCATGGCACCTGTTGCTATGCTGTTTGTACCTATAGCAAGAAGATCGCAGTCCGGTTTTTCTCGGATAATCTCTTCTACAAGAAGCTGACCTAAACGTCCGCCCTGTCCGTCAATTATTACAACCTTCATATATTATCAACCTCCGTGCAAAAGGGTGAAGTAATCGGCTGATGACCGATATAGCCGTAGCAGCCGTCATTATAGCACATATTTCCGTGCATAGTCAAGGTGATGAGGATTAATATGGCTGAGAGGTTTATGATTATGAAGCAGTTGAGAGGAGAACGAATAATTTTTGTTTATAGGAGTAAGATATGCAGGTAAAATGTGAATACTGTGGTGCATGGATTAACGATACTGATGAAAAGTGCCCGAATTGCGATGCTGCCAATACAAAACTTGTCAGGACGGCAAAAACGACACCGACAACAATAGAAGAGCTTCAGGACTGGTATAAGGCCAGGAAGCTTCCGCCTTATGAAAAGACGCGTTTTTTTATCGGACGGAATTATATGGCACCAAAGGCCTTCGGAATATATAAGGAGGGCAATAATTTCATTGTCTACAAAAACAAGGCAGATGGAAACCGCGTAATCAGGTATAAGGGAACAGACGAGGCTTATGCCGTAAATGAAATATATTTGAGGCTCAAGGAGGAAATCCTGAACCAGAAAATGACAAATTCAACCGGACAGAGCGGCACGCGTTCGCTGGACGGCATTAAAGGTATAGTCTCGGGCGTTACGGGCTGTCTGGGCAGATGTTCCGGCTGTCTTTTTAACATAGCAGTCAAGATAGGGCTGATAATGGGGCTGATAACTGCAGCTGCTTTGGTGATTATAATTTTAGCGGCTATAATTTCGCCCATTTTCGAGGATAAATCTCCGCAGCCGGGTTTGTATTATGTGTCTGAGGATAAATCCGATATATATTATCATTATAATAAGCTGGAAGATGGGCGATACGAATGGTGGCAGACACCGGTTGAGAATCCCTCGTGGGAGCAGAGGTACTGCTCTTCTGATAATGACGGATTCCCGGATAATCTGACAAGCAGTAATCTGTGTGGAATATATGGTGCCTATTCGGAAATGATAAATGAAGCGGGGCTTTCGGAGGATAACATCACAAATGAAAAATCCTCGCTTTATAATATCAGCAACTGGCATCCGTATACGGACCTACATCATACAAGTCCCAACTCCAGCGCCTATTATTATATAGACGGAAAGTCCTATTATTATCTGAATGACAGCCATGGCGCCTCCTACGGTACCGCCGACAATTCGGGCTGGTATACGTACGATGACGGCTGGGAGTATTATTGTTCCGGGTCAGACCGTGAGGCCCTTGGAGATGAGCTATGGTATGACGATGATGAATATCTGGTGGGCTCTGATTATTCTCATTATGAGGCATATATTTCAGGAAATGTTTATAACTTTTCAGACATTGAGGCTGCTGCGTGGAGCACGGCGGCAATGGCAACTACCTTCGAGGATACAACCTGGTATGGGCAGAAGGTGGCCGCTGATGAGGCCTATGATGAATATATTTCGTCAAAATCGTCAAGCAGTTATGACTGGAGCAGCAGTTCTGACTGGAGCAGCGATTCCGACTGGGATTGGGACAGCGGTAGCGATTCCTGGGATAGTGGAAGCACTGATTGGGATTCCGACTGGTAAATGACCCCGTCCCCTTAGGGTCATTATTTAGGTAGTCCTACTGCCTTGGAAATGGGCATGGAAAAGGCAATTCCCTGCCCTGGCGTATCAAGTCCTGCCTTTTGGTATATTGCGTGAAGGACAGCGTCCTTGATGTCGGCAGAAACCAGCATCATTACGCAGTCCTTATCGGGCTGGATGCTGATGTGAAAAAACTGCTCCGCCTCTTTGTTTGCTGTTCCCCTGGCATGGATCAGCGTGCCACCGCCGGCACCTGCTGCCTTGGCTGCGTCCATTACCAGATCTGAATATCCTGAATTTACTATACATAATACCATTTCGTATGTAGATTTGCTCATGGAAGACCTCACTTTTTACCGGTAAACCGGTTGAAATAAAATAGTCTGTATGTTTATTGAAGTGGTAAAGGCAGAACTGCTAAATGAAGGTCTGCCGGTTGTCACTTAGAAAATGGAATACATTTGCGCCTATCACACTGGTAAAGGGTATGGTATAGGCTATTCCCTTTCCATCTTTTATGGAACTAAATCTGTTCTCAATCATTCTTAAGACATCATCCTGCTTATCCTCCCTGATAACGCTGAATATTACGGCTTTTTCGGAGCTGTTCAGTCCGAGCTTAGATAGCATGCTCTGGTCGGCTGTACCTTCGCCGAGCGCTACAAACTGGAGATTTGACGAAAAGCCCTGTATCAGGTCGGTAAAATATTCGGCCTTTTTACGGTTCACAATGGTGACCAGCAGCATCAGCCGGTTTGAGGATGTATTGTTTTTACGGTCTTTTTTATCAGCCATTGATTAACTCCTGTAGTCAAAATATATAATCTGTTCGTCGTCTGCATTGGTTATCCGTTTCATTACAATCCGTTCACGCATTACACGCATGGCAATGGCCCTGAAGCCCAGTACCTGTATGGTTATAAGCGGTGTCATGGCTACCATTGCGACTACGCCGAAGGCACATGATAAAATCTGCTGCTCACCCTGAAGTACGGAGCAGATACCGATTACAAGAGGAAGAATGAAACCGGAGGTAAGCGGTCCGCTTGCAACGCCGCCTGAATCGAAGGCAATCGCAGTGTAAATATGCGGTACGAAAATACTTAAAAGCAACGAGATGAAGTAGCCGGGAATCAGATAATACAGGATAGAGAAGCCGAATATGATCCTGATGACGGACAGACCGATTGATATTCCGACACCGGCCGACAGGGCTATCAGCATGGCCCTTTTTGTAATGGTGCCACCGGTTACCTCTTCAACCTGTCTGTTTAGTACATGGACTGCAGGCTCTGCTAAAACGACAATGAAGCCCAGGATAAAGGCAATTAAAATAATAATGAAATTCCCATTTCCGGCAAGCTCGCAGCCCAGCTTAAAGCCGATGGGCATAAAGCCTGTTTCCACGCTGGTCAGGAATATTACAAGTCCTAAAAATGTATATATGATTCCGACGATGATATGTGTCAGGCGTTCTTTTGGAAGCTTCAGGATAAATATCTGGATAAGGAAGAAGAACAGCACGACCAGTCCCAGGGCCTTGCCGACCTCCAGCATTTTTGCAGTGATAATCGAAAAAAGTCCGGCATCCAGTATCGATTCTATCGAATAGTCTGCAAGTGAATAGGCCATTGTGCCGTCCGCATTCAGGGAAAGCAGCATGACGGCCAGCATCGGACCTACGGAGCACAGTGCAATAAGACCGAAGGAGTTCTCCTCTGAATCATGTCCGCCGATGGTTGATGCAATACCTATTCCAAGTGCCATTATGAACGGAACGGTGATGGGACCTGTCGTTACGCCGCCCGAATCAAAGGAAAGGGGAACGAGGTCTGCCTTATCCAGCTCGAAGAGCAGGGCACATAGTGCAAACAGCAGCATATAGGAGAGCATCAGTAATGTTGAAAGATTTACCCTGAAAACCGTTTTCAGTACGGCAAAAAGAAGGAATAATCCTACGCCTGCACCGACCGTTATAATCAGTACCGTGCCGTTCATGACATTGCTGACCTGCGAGGCCAGTACCGAAAGGTCCGGCTCTGCAACGGTAATCAGCAGTCCCATTAAAAAGCTTACGCTAAGAAGGAATTTAAGGTTCCGTGTTTTTGTGATACCTATTCCCATATATTCGCCCATAGGAGTCATGGCAGTATCTGCACCGAGATTAAACAGACCGATTCCGACAATAAGAAAAAATGCAGAAGCCGCAAAAATGACCATTTCTTCTGTTGTAAACGAGGCCACGGGAGTAAGCCCCAGTACAAAAACCATAATAACTATGGGAAGCACGGAAAACAGGGATTCCTTTAATTTAGAAAGAAATACTTTATTCATCATACCTCCGGAGATTAAATAAAAAAGGAGACGCATAAAAAGGCCTCCAATAACAGACTAAATAATCAGCATAAATACAACAAAAAGTTGTATGACAGTCTCCACCCCTTACGCTGCTTTTAATTTTACCAAAGGGGTAGGCGAACTGTCAACTTTTTTTGCGGACCGGCATCTATATTTTGCCGGAAATGCAAAATAAGTGTGCTTAATTCGGAAGGTTTTACATTTACATTTTTGGATTGTAAATTATTAAACATAATTTATCAATATACAGCAATTTGTAATATTAATAAAGCAATTCGTGGTAAAGCAATTAATTGACACTAGTGTTTATATATGATAGTATTTCAAACGGCAAATTGGAAAATAACGATTTACCGATGAGAGTATAACATTTTTTTACCAACAGAGAGGGAAAAAACATGAAAAGAGGAAAATGCAAGTTTATGAAAATCATGGCTATTGTGATAGCTGTGGTTCTTGCGGTAAGCAGCTTACCGCAGGGCAGCCTTGTCAGTGTAAAGGCTGCGGACGGCGGAAAAGAATCGCGTGCGCCCTACGATTCCGATTTTATGTATTATTCGGGTGAGAACGGCGGTGTTGCCACGGGCAATAATACCTTACTTGCCACGATTAATGACAGAACATTTAATAAGGTGAATGAAGGTGTAGCACTGGTAGGTTATGCCTATATGGGCTACTATACCGGACCGGTTGTAGTTTCGTCGGATAGCGCCGATACGGTTGCATATCTGACAAATCTCAATAGTAATGTATGCACTGCCAGAAAGGATACACTTGATTACAAGGGAAAGACCTGGTATCTTGGCTCAGACCAGTACTGGATGTATGGCAATATTACGGTAACTGAGGGAATGGCAATCGGCCTTGAAGAAAGAAGCGATTATATTAATGCGGCGAAGGAGCTGATTGATAAGACAACCGGCTTCTATTCGGGAGAGGCAGCAAGCCTGAAGGCACCGACGGTTTCAGTGGAAATCGTCCCCGCAAGCCAGAATGCCCTGCTCCGGTGGACAGAAGTCAGCGGTGCTGACCACTATGATGTTTTCAGGGACGGCGCCAGAATTGCAACAGGTCTGACGACCGGAAAATTCGAGGATTCTACTACAGAGGCTTCTTCAAGCTATGAATATTATATTGTTGCGGTAGATTCAACGGAAAAGGTTATCGGAAAGGGTAAAATCGTTTCAGAGGAAACGCTTCCTGTTCTTGATACTAACAAGGCCTATACCTTAACCTCTGATATGAAGGTGTTCTCTGTGACGCTTAGCAGAGGTGCAAATTTAGATCTGAACGGTCATAGCCTTACAGTCAGCAGGGATGTTTATGTTGACGATAACGCAAAGCTGTATTTTCACGGTGGAGATATGACCGTTTACGGAGATTACTGGACTACAGCCTATGCCTATGTTACCATGGACGATGCAAATGACAGGCTTGTAGTGCTTGGTGACTTTAATGACAGAACATATGATTACTCCGGTTATCAGAACTATACAAACGGTGTAATTGAGATTGCCGGTAATATGATTACGAGAAGCTTTGTGTCTTCCGGGGATAATGCGGTTATACTCAACGGTTCCTCGCGTCAGGACCTGTCTTTTGGGGGTGGAAGTGAAGATGCCACTGCTAAATTTGCGAACCTTGAGCTGAAAAACAAGAGCAAGGAAGGTGTTCATTCAAGCACGCCCATAGATGCGCTTTATGTTATGGCCAATAACAGCAGCTTTTATATTAATGATGAGCTTGTATCTTTTGGTTATAAATTAACAGAGGATGTTGAACTGTCAGGTGACTATATACTTGGCGGCGGAATTCTCGATCTGAACGGTAAAAAATTAACAATAAAGGGTGATTTAATCCAGTACGGCGGCGAGGTGTATGTAAATAACGGTACACTCGACATAAACGGCAATTATTATATCGCTTCCAGAAAGAAGACCGAGGAAGGCTATACCTATGGTTTAAGCTGCGGTACTCTGAAAATGGTCAATGCTGCGGATCACGTTGTAGTCGGGAAGGATTTTGTAACCTATTCAAAGCAGAGCCATGAAGGCAAGCTGACTGCAGGTACCCTGGAGGTTAAACAGAATTTCTATACCTATGGTAAAAACAAATATGACTTTGCAGCTACGGGAACCCATACCGTAAAATTCAGCGGTACTGAGCACCAGAGCGTATACATGGCATACAGCAATAAGGACTCAAGATATAACTATTCAAAGTTCCAGAATGTTGAAGTAACAAATGTAAAGGAAGATGGAGTAGCCGATGTTACCTTCCGCGAGAATGCAAAGGCCCCTTCAGTGACAGGAAATGTGCCGGTAGTAAAGGGCAATTTCAATGATAACGGTCTCCGTATCGGCGGCTATATCGATCTTGGAGATTCTGTAACCTTCAAGGATGGTACGGATACAGATGATAATACCTATCACGGTGATGTCTGGGTATGCGGTGGTATAACTCTCAACCAGACAAATGTTATCGATGGTAATATGTATATTGACGGATCTGCTGTATATGTTACCGGGGAATTAACCGTAAAGGGCAATGTAACAAATAATAACAGCTACGGTATAATCGGAGTAAATGCTGCGGGCGGCAGAATCCACATCTGTGGCGACACTATTCTCAATGCTACAGGCTATTTGTTCCAGTATGGCGGTACAATCGAATTGGAAGGCGATGTCACCTGCGGTAGCGACGGCTATTATTATGTAAGCGGTGGTGAAACTCCGAAGGTTGTATTCTGCGGAACTGAGAAGCAGACTATCAACATTCCCGCGTCAACACACCTGCAGACTGTCGAAATAAACAATGAGGCAGGCGTAATATCAAAGACACTTTTTATCAAGGACAAGCTTATATTTACAAAGGGAACCATATCGTATGAGGGTATTGAAGGCGTAAACGGCTGGACTCTTGAGGAGGATGAGACCTATCCCGGAGACCTTGTCCTTATTGACGGTACTCTCGATCTGAACGGCCATACACTTACTGTAAACGGAGATATTATCCAGACTGCCGGTGAGATTGTAGTAGGTACGGGAAAGCTGACCGTAAACGGTGACTATAGGATTCAGGACAGAAAAGCCAACACAGATGAGGCTACAAAGGCAGAAGCTCCCTATATATATTCAAGCAGTGTCGGCCGTCTTGTAATGAAGGATGAGGGAACCGTTCTTGTAAACGGAAGCTTTTATACAATGTCAACTGTCAGCCATGACGGGTACCTGACAGCCGGTACATTGGAGATAAAGAAGAATTTCTTTACCTATGGTAAAAACAACTATGACTTTGCTGCCACCGGAACGCATACCGTAAAATTCAGCGGTACCGGGCACCAGAGTGTATATATGGCGTACAGCAATAAGGATTCAAGATATCACTATTCAAAGCTCCAGAATGTTGAGGTAACAAATAAAAAGGAAGACGGAGCATCGGATGTAACCTTCCAGGAGAATGCCGAGGATTCTTCAAAGCCCGGTAATGTACCTGTAGTAAAGGGTAATTTCAATGACAATGGTCTTCGTATCGGCGGTTTTATCGATCCCGGTGATAACATAACCTTTACAAATGATACATATCATGGTGATTTAAAGGTTTGCGGAAATGTAACACTTTCCCAGACAAACATAATCGATGGAAATATGTATATCAACGGTTCCAGTGTCTATATCAACGGCGATGTTATGGTAAAAGGGAATATAGATGATGTAGCCAACTATTCATATATTCATATAAATGATGCAAAGGCTAAGCTTCATGTATGCGGAGATTTCCTTTTAGACGCTTATAACGGCAGAATCTATCAATACGGTGGAACTATTGAGCTTGAAGGAAATCTGGCAGTTGATTCCGAGTCATATTTCTATGTATCATCTAATGAGACACCCAAATTTGTTTTCTGCGGAAAAGAGCAGCAGACTGTAAATGTTCCTGTAACAACCCATTTCAAGATTGTTGAAATCATCAATGAGGCAGGTGTTTATTCAAAGACACTGTTTATCAAGGACAAGCTTGTTCTGACAAAGGGTAATATAAGCTATGAGGGCTATGAAGGCGAAAGCGGCAGGACGCTTGAGGCGGATGAGACTTATCCCGGAGACTATGTTCTGATTGATGGTGTACTTGACCTGAACGGACATACACTTACCATTGAGGGTGACCTTATCCAGACGGCAGGCGATATAGCTGTCGGAAACGGAAAACTCATAGTAAAGGGCGACTATAGGATACAGGAAAGAAAGCAGAATACGGATGAGGCTACAAAGGCAGAAAAGCCCTATGTATATTCAAAGAGCAGCGGAAGACTTATCATGACCGGTACGGGAAGCGTTCTTGTAAACGGAAGCTTTTATGATATGTCAACGCAGTCGAGTGAAAAATGTCTGACTGCCGGTGTGCTTGAGGTTAAAAAGAATTTCTTTGTATACAGTGGCAGTAACAATAATAATTATGCCTTCAGTGCTTCCGGAAATCATACCGTGAAATTCAGCGGAACTGAACCGCAGTCAGTATATTTTGAGTATTCAAACAAGACATCAAGTGGCTACTCAAGATTATGCAATGTGGAGGTTACAAATGTTAAGGAAAAAGGTGTTTCAAATGTAACCTTCGGTGCCAATGCGGAGAATCCTTCATCTGCAGGCGTGGTACCTGTTGTGCTTGGCAACTTCAATGACAACGGACTTAAGATCGGCGGATATATTGATGTTGGCGGAAACGCATCCTTCACAAATAACGAGTATCATGGAGATCTGAAAATAAATCAGAGTGTATCTTTTAACAGTGAAGCCACGATATATGGTAATGTAGTGCTGGTTGATTCATTTACCTGCAGTAACAAGACGACAATTAAGGGAAATATTACATCGGGCGGGAATTATGCACAGCTTTGTGTCTCAGGAAAGAATGCCAAGCTTCACGCTGAAGGTGATATTACCTTTACAAATAGCAATTACGGTCTGTATCTGAACGAGGGTACCCTTGAAATTGAAGGAAATCTGTCGATGTTAGCAACAGGCTACTATTACAATAATTCCCACATTGTATTCTGCGGATCCTCACGTCAGGACGTTACCATACCCTCCGGTATAAGCTTTAGTATTGTAGATATTGAGAATATAAGTGAAGAGGGTGTTCATTTTTCGGATGCTATAGGATACACTACCTTAAATCAAAATGGGAATAAGGTATTTTTCGGTGATGACGGCGTTATAGGCTGGACTCTTGATGGGGACCAGGTATATGAGAATACACTTGTACTTGCCGGCGGAACACTTGACCTGAACGGCCATACTCTTACGGTAAAGGGCGATCTGGTTTTGGTAGCAGGTAATCTTGCGGTAAATGAAGGACAGCTTGTCATTGAGGGAAATCTGTACGTTATGGGCTGGAATTCGGAAAAAAAGCAACCTTCCGGATCGTCTTCAGCAGGCAATCTTCTGATGAAGTCGGAGAAGGATAAGGTAATCATTGGCGGACAGTTTTACGAGCATTCAATTGATTCGATAGATAATGATATTATTGCAGGTACAATAGAACTGAAAGGGAATTTTACACATGCAGGTTCTATTAATGTAACACTGAGCAAGGATGTCACCGTTATTTTCTCAGGTGCAGAGGTTCAGCAGATTTCCTCAGGCAAAAAGTTAACTATTGCAAACATTGTCAATAACAATGCAAAGGTTCTGAAATTATCCGGAGAAGTTAAGGCATCGGAGAGCTTTACCGATAACGGCAAAAATGTAAACGGCAAGCTGTATGTTGATAACCTGAATGTCTTTAAGGACGGCTGCTTCAGCGGATCGGTTTATCTCATGAAGGACTGTGAGCTTAATAATGACCTCGCAATTGACGGTAATCTGTCACTTGATTATAATCTGACACTTGGTGAGAACGTTAAGAATGTGACAGTCGGTTCACTGGCTGTCAGCAAACGACTGACCATAAACGATGCTGAATTACACTGTATCGGAGATATGTCAGTTACAGGAAATGGTTTACTTGTAATGACGAACCCCGACTCATATGTTCTTGTAGACGGCAATTTCAGTATCTCATCCTACAATAATCATTCGGATTATCTTACCGATGGTGTACTTGAGGTAAAGGGCAACTTTACACAGGACACATATGTGAACTTTATAGCTACGGGAAATCATCAGACAATTCTTTCAACAAAGCTTCAGGGCGGAAGAATCTATGTACAGACCATTTCCTTCAATAAGGAAGCCGGAACAACGAGATTCAATAAGCTGGTTCTTAAGAAGGCAGACAGATATTATAAGTTTTCACCTGAGGCTTCAAAGATTGCCAATGAGGTAATCATTGATATTGTTGATGAAACCGCACCTTCAAAGGTAACGGGACTTACGGCATCGAATGTAACTGCTGACAGTATTACACTTGATTTTGATGCTTCAGAGGATGATGTTGCGGTAAGCGTTTATACAATTTACCGAGACGGTGAGTCACTGGCTCAGTCAAGCTCAACAAGATATATCGATAAGGAGCTTGAGCCCGGTACGGAATACACCTATGTCGTATATGCGACAGATACATCGGGAAACAAATCAGATGCATCGGATGAACTCAAGGTAACAACACTTGCAGATAACGAAGCTCCTACAAAGGTAGATACACTTGCGATTGATTCACGTGCAGGTGCTTCAATCAGTCTTTCATGGAAGGCTTCTTCGGATAATGTAGGTGTAACAGGCTATACACTTTACAGGAATGGCGAAGTTTTAGCTGACAAGCTTACAAAGACAAGCTATAAGGATACAACGGCTGAAGAAGGTAAGGTATATGTTTACACAGTAGTAGCATGGGATAAGCGGGGCAATAAGTCGGCAGCAGGCAATGAGGTTGAGACGAGTCTTGCATTACCTAAGATTACATATGTTGCTCCTGCTAATAATTCAGAATTTGGTGGAAATTCTACTATTCAGTTTAACGTAAGGTTCACAAAGTACGGAAACAGCACAGGCAATAAGGTGAAGATTGAATATCATGACGGCCAGACCTGGAAGGCTGTTTCAGGAACACTTGAACAGAACAGCTATAATGCTTCAGAGTTCAGTGTCGGCTACAGCTGGAATGTGGCTTCACTTGACCTTCCTGAAAGCCTGACCGTAAGAATTATTCTTACAGATATTGATGGAAAGACAGATGTTAAGACAATCAATCTTACAGTTGATAAAACTGCTCCCGCAGTACCCGCAAGCTTTACGGGAACAGCTGTAAACGGTGCGGTTAAGCTTGATTGGGCTCCTTCGACAAGCACAGACTGTACTGGCTACAGCATCTACAGAAAGCTGTCAACGGCTACTAAGTACGAGCTTCTTACAACCCTTAACAGCGGAAAGGCTTCAACCTTTAATGATTCATCTGTTGAGGCAAACAAGGAGTATGATTACCAGATTAAGGCCTTTGATAAGTTTGGAAATACAAGCGCTGCAGCAACAGCTTCAGTACTTGTTGATGTAGACGTACAGGCACCTGTTGTAAAGACAATGACACCTGCAGCAGGCAGATATAATGAAAATCTTACAATCAACGTTACTGCAGAGGATAACAAGGCAGTAGCAAGGATTTACCTGCAGATTAAGGCAGAAAATGCTGCAGCATGGACAGATGTTGAGAATAAGGCAGCTGTAAACGGAGCAGCAGAATTTACCCTTAATACCAAAAACTACAGCGACGGCGTATATTATGTAAATGCATATGCTGTGGATGCAGCAGGAAATAAGGGTACAGAGGAATTTACACGTAGATATGAAATCGACAATACCGGAATTGCAAAGCTTACGATGAGCGCAATTTCAGTACTGTCTAATTCGGTACGCCTCGAGTGGAATGATGCCACAGAGGAGGATTTCAGCTTCTTTATGGTAGAACAGCTTGTCAATGGTGAGGCTGTGGAGATCACAAGGATTTACGATAAGCTTGGATATTATGCAAACGGACTTAAGCCCGGAACAGAGTACTCCTTCAGAGTTGTCGGCTACGACAGATTAGGCAACCGCGGAGTTCCTTCTGATTGGGTGAAGTTTACAACGATTAATGATGTTTCGATACCTGTCATAACAAAGATAGGACCTGCGGAATCACGCTACAGCGGTTTGGTTGACCTCACTGTTACCGCAACGGATGACAACGAGGTAACAAAGGCAGTGCTCAGTACCTCAAGGGATGGAAGCAGCTTTACCGAGCTTGTTACATTAAATTCTGACAAACATTCAACAGATGCAACCTTTACATATAGCTATAATGTAGCTTCACTTGCAGAGGGTGATTTATATGTTAAGTTTGAGGTATATGACAAGGTTGGACATAAAAATGCACTTACATCATCAGGTGAGGAGATAATCCTTAAGCTTTATGTTGATCATACAGCTCCTTCAAAGGTTACCGGACTTAATGTCCTTTCAACCGACGGATATATCAATCTGGGCTGGGATGACCAGACTGCAAAGGACAGTGATATTAAGGGCTTCAGGATTTACCGTGCGGATGCAGCAACAATGGTATACAGCGTAATCTGCAGCCAGACACGTACAATGAATTATATTGACAATACAGTTGAACCCGATAAGGAATATTCCTACAAGGTTGCTGCAATTGATATTGCAGGAAATATCGGTGAGGAATCCGAGGCAATCACTGCAAAGGTGAAGTCTGATACAGAAAAGCCTATCGTTTCAAGCAATTTCGAGCCGAAGTCAGGTTCAAAGCTTGGAAAGAATCCTACCATTTATATCGGTGCAGGCGACAGGAACGGACTTAAGGAGGTTGTATTCGAATATAGCACAAAGGCTGAGCCTGATACCTGGAACCTGATTGGAAAGGTTGCAACCCAGGATACCCAGATTACCGCAAAGGTTGAATGGAATACAGATGGAATTGCAGACGGCAAGATTAATGTAAGGGCATATGCAGTTGATAAGGCTGACAACGTGAGTGATGTAATCAAGGCTGAATATGTGCTTGATACAACAGCACCCGCTGCACCCGTATTAAAGGCTGAAAATGGTAATATGTGTATTGAACTTACTATTTCAGGCGAAAAGGCAGATGACTTTGACCATTATGAGATTTACCGCAGAACAGCCGGCGGCACGGAAACCAAGATTGCCGAGACTGAACAGGGAAGCTACACTGATGAGGATGTAGAACCTCTTACACCTTATATTTACCGTGTAGCAGCATTAGATGATGTAGGAAATATCTCATATTCTTCAGAGGCTACGGCATATGCTGAGGAAATTGATGATAAGGCTCCTAATGTTGACGGAGTAGATGACGAGCTGTCCGGAATCAAGGGACAGGAGCTCAAGTTTGATGCCGGCAAGGCATATGACAATGTCGGTATAGTATCTTACAAATGGACTGTAGACGGAAAGGCAACACTTACCGGCTCAGTTGCAAAATACACATTTGATACTACAGGAGAGCACAAGGTTGTACTTACTGTAGAGGATGCTGCGGGAAATACAGCATCAAAGACGATTAAGGTTATTATCCGCAATCCCGCTACAAGCGGCAGTGTGAGCGTAGCGGTAACGGATCTTGCAGGCTGTGCACTTCCCTATGCAATCATTTACTTCCAGGGAAGCGATGGAACCGTTATTAAGCGTACGGCGGATGAATACGGCTGCCTTACACTTTCTGATATCGAGGGTGAATATAATATTGCAGCATATGTTGACGGATATTTACCTGCAGATGAAACTGTAACAATTACGAAGTATGGTAACACGAGCTGCGTTCTTAAGCTGAAGAATGAGCCTATCATCAAGGGTGACCTTATCGTACGTCGTATGACACTTGCCGATATGCAGGCGGCAAACGTAGATTTCTCAGATCCTGCAAACTATGAGCAGAACGTATATGAGCTTACAGTATGTCTTGAAGAGGTTAAGCCGTTTACCGTTGTTCTTTACGGTCCGGCCAACTCATCGATACATAAGCAGCCTTTACTTGGTTCAAGTACATCCGGAACTACTGCAAACGGTTCTTATACGATTTCACTCCTTCCGAACAGTCTGAACATTCCTCTGGTAATAGTATTGAATACTACCCAGACTGTATCATGGCTGAAGGATATTTATGAGGTTAAGCTGACAATACTGAACCAGGCAGATTCAAAGTATTCGGTTACAAACAGTAAGGCAGTACTTGATATCCCTTCAGGTATGTCACTTACATCACTTACAACCGGAAAGCAGACAGTTGTCCAGAGCATGGGTACAATTTACGGACAGGAGCAGAAGAGCGTTTCGTGGATTTTGAACGGCGATAAGCGTGGTGATTATACACTTACAGCACACTTTACCGGTGATGTAATGCCGTTTAATGAGCCTGTAAAACAGGATTTCACGGCCAATGTTCATGTTGCCGGCGGTGAAGACCTTACAATTTATGCTGTTCCCAGCCCGGATCTGATTCCCGGTGAGCAGTATAAGATTTATTATCTGGTACAGAATAATTCATCGACAGACAGCTACTACAATCTGTCATTTGTACTTGGAAATAATGTTGGAAATATTGTTGTAAACCATAATCCGAATGCAACAATCTGGACACCTATTATTGCTGCAAATAAGCAGTCAATCTCCATCCAAGAGCTTAGGCCCGGAGAATGCTTCTCCTTCTATGTTTACACGACACATTCACCTGTAAGCAATATTGTTACGTATCCTGCAGATATGCTTCTGTATGAGATGGTTTCTTCCTGCATGAAAGTGCTTAAGGATGATAATACCGGAGTAAACGTTGAGGTTATATATCCCGGACAGACACACAACTTCCAGACTATGGGAAGGGTTTCTGACGGAAAATCAGGACATTCAATTGAATGGTTAATAATTGGTGATAAGCTTTATGTAAGAGGTACGGGTGATTATCTGGAGCCCGGCTATGCAAAGACAGATGTTGCTCCATGGTGCAAATATGGTCTGTTTATCCGCGAGGCACATGTTGATGTTGACGGAATGACAACAGCAAACAACATGTTCAAGAACTGTCCATTCCTGGAAAAGGTTGATTTCACAGATTTTGATACCTCAAAGATTAACAGTATGTACGGTATGTTTGAGGGCTGTAATGCATTAAAGTCATTTGATATGTGCCTGGTTGATTCAGACAGGGTTACAACACTTGAAAGAATGTTTAAGGATTGTACACGTCTTGAGGCGGTTACCTTCCTGGGCTTCGATGCAAGCAGGGTAGAAACCACAAAGCAGATGTTTGACGGCTGCTCACTTCTCAAGAGCGTATATATGCCGGATGCCGGAATGGATTCGTTATCCAATCTGCTCAGAAAGTTAATGGGAACCAGTCCGCTGACAAATGTCAACATCGTCAGTGAAATGTTTAAGGATTGTAAATCATTACGTGAAATTAATCTTAGTGCCTGCGATTTCAGAAAGGTGACAGATACTAAAGATATGCTGAAAAACTGTGGCAGTTTGGCAGGAATCATAGCACCGAAGAGTATCAGAATGGGCAAGAACATTGATTTAACACAGACCACAGCCCTTGGAACATGGTATTCTATGATTGGAAACATCAAGGTATTTGCAACCAATACGATAAATTACTTTAACATTATAGCCAGGGAATTCGTTTGTATATCGGACATGACAGGCACACTGCTTGGAAAGACGATTATATTCATCAAGTGTCCTGTAGATGTAAAGGTATATGATGAAAATGATGTACTTGTGGCAAATATTGTTGAGAACGTATCTCAGAACATAACAAACGGTCTTGGGGCTGATGTAATTGACGGAAACAAGAAGGTTATCGTAATCCCTTCAGGAAGTAAGTACCGCATCGAAATGAGTGCTTACGATGACGGTGAGGTTAACTATTCAGTAGTTTCCTTCACTGAGCCTGCAGGAGAGGCAGCAGAGAGAATCGTTTACCCTGCAGTTACCGTAAAGAAGGGTGATGTTCTTGTTTCAGAGATTGAGTCTGTTAATACTGAGACGACGGTTGATGGCGAGAAAGCCGTTACGGATGTACAGATTCATGCTTCATTTAAGAATACAAAGAATGAAGAAATCCAGCCTGCCCTTGTAAAGAAGGGAGCTGAAATCAACTGTTATACTGTAGTAGCAACTACGGAAAATAACGATATGGGCGAGATTTCCGGACAGGGTGAGTATATGGAAATGGATTTCTGTACACTTACTGCTACAGCAAAGGACGGATATAAGTTTACCGCGTGGACAGCTGACGGAAAGACCGTTTCAACAGATGCACAGTACAGATTTGCAGTAAATGCGGATGTTGAACTGAAGGCAGTCTTTGAAAAGAAGAGTTCTGAAGGCGGAGAAGCTGATGTTCCCGGCGGTGAAGGCGGTAACGAAGGCGGCAACGAGGGTGGAAACGATGGAGACATCACCGTTGTAGTAACAGATCCTGACGAAGAATCCGAAAAGGAAAAGGCTGAAAAGGAAGCTAAGGATAAGGACGATAAGACCAAGGATGATAAGTCTGAGGAAATCAAGGTTGGCAGCAGCTTCGTTGCCAAGGATGGTAGCAAATATGTTGTTAATTCAGTTAAGGGTAAGGACGGAGCAAAAACAAATTCCGTAACCTATGTAGCTCCTAAAAAGAATGCAACAAAGGTTGTTGTTCCTGATTCAGTTACAATTGATGGCAAGAAATACAGAGTAACCTCGATTGACAAAAATGCGTTCAGAAAAAATACTAAGCTTAAGAGCATTGAGATTGGCAAGTATGTTACTGCACTTGCTTCATACCAGTTCAGCGGCTGTAAGAATCTGAAGAAGGTAACTCTTAATGCAGGTCTTACAACAATTGGTAAATATGCATTTAATAAGTGTGAAAAGCTTACCTCAATCAAGCTTCCCAAGAAGCTTACAACACTGGGCTCAAAAGCATTTTATAAATGTTCTTCATTAAAGAAGATTGTTGTAACAGGAACAAAGCTTTCCTCAAAAAATATCGGAAAAAAGGTATTCGCCGGTATTTCAGACAAGGTTGTCTTTGAAATTCCCGAGAAAAAGGCAAAGTCATACTTAAAGCTTTTCATTAAGGCCGGTGCGCCTGTGAAGGAAGAAAAAAAGACTAACAAGAAAAAATAAACTATGTTGGGGTTGTTGACCCTACGGGGACGGGGTTGTTGGTTCAAAATTCTTTGATTTTGAACCAACAACCCCGTCCCCGTAGGGTCATCTGAACCAGCAACCCCGTCCCCATAGGGTCAACATTTTTCAAGGAGACTAAATATGTTGCGAAACACGGGCTTTTCTATGTATGATAGCGGCTTCATAAGATTTTACCAATAGAAGTGAATTTATTCCATTTGATTTCTGCCTTTTTAGAGTTAATATTATTCTGGGATGAAGATGTTTCTTGAGACTTAAATGGAGGAATGACATGTGGAAAGTATTCTTAGTAGATGATGAAGAAATTATATTAAAACAGATAGAACAGACGGTTCCGTGGATGGATAACGGATTTGAAGTTATCGGAATGGATACGGATCCGGATAAAGCAATTAGCAGGGTATTGGAGCTGAAGCCGGATGTTATTATTTCCGATCTGAGAATGCCACAGCTTGACGGACATGCTTTTATGAGAAAAGTCTGGGAGGAGGGGCTTGATGTTGAATTTGTAATGTTAAGTGCCTATGGAACTTTCGAGGATGCCAGAACCTTTTTCCAACAGGAGGGATTTGATTACCTGTTAAAACCCTTGCAAATTCAGGAGGTTCAGCTGGTTCTTGAAAAACTTGCAAACAGACTGGCTAAAAAGAAGCCGTTTGTCGTTACCGGTAATGATTTGGGAATTAATGCTGCATTCTCGGATCTTACAGAATATGTCAAAAATAATTTCTCTGAGAAATTTACTTTGGATCAGCTGTCCAGGCAGTTTGGTTTAAGTGCCGGATATATCTGTAATTTGTTCGCAAAAAACTATAATACGACATTAACCTGTTTTGTAACCAAGGTCAGAATGGAACATGCCGTAGAGCTGATGAGGGATAAGAACTGTTCCTTGAAAGAGGTTGCGGTCGAATGTGGATATAAGGATTATTTTTATTTCAATAAAGTGTTTAAAGGGTATTATGGAGTGGCTCCGAGCCAGTATTTTGGAGAGCATTGATAATCATGAAGGAACATAAACATTTCAAAAATATCAGCTTAATACTGTTTGTGATGTTTATTCTGATTCTGTCAGGAGTTCTATTTTGCTTGCAAAAAACAGATGATAATACTTTAAAGCTTACAATTGCCGTACCGCAGATCGGATATGTTCAGAACTTTGATACTAATTATTACTCGGATTGGTTGCGTGATAAAACGGGATATGAGCTGGAGTTTGTAACAATCTCGGACGACTATGAGGAGGAATATCTTTCGACCATGCTCAGGGAGAAAGAAGGTCGTGTGGATGCGGTTTTATTACCCCGCGAAAAGGGATATATTGACAAAGAGCTGATTGTTTCTTTTACAGAGGCAGGGCTTATTGAAGATCTGAGTGAATACGCCGTTCAGGGAACACAGATGAAACGTTTGATGGATGAAGCAGAAGGCATAGAAGAATTAAACAGGGAATATAACGGCAGATTATACTTTATGCCAAGCATTGATGACGGTAGAAAACAAAGCAATATGCAGGTGCTCTGGATTAATATGGGCTGGCTCAAAAATCTTTCATTGCAGGTTCCCGAAACAACCGAGGATTTGGAAAAAGTACTGACAGCCTTTAAAACCATGGATCCAAACGGAAACGGTATAAATGATGAAATACCGTTGATTTCAAATAATACAGATGATTCCTACAAAAGCTTCAATTATTTACTCAACGCTTTTTCTTATGTGGATCCGTCAAAGGGATATATTGTTGAGAGCAATGAGGATGATTTTGAGACCGGCCTGCAATATTGCAAGGATTTGTATGATAAAGGGCTGATTTCGAATTTGTGCAATGAATACAGTATTAATCAGGTCAGGGAACTGGTAAACGCACCTGACGATCTGGTAGGGGCATTTACTTCGGAAAGTATAGCCGATATTGTCTATCCAAACTGTGAGGATGTTCTTATAAGATTTATTCAGGTTCCGCCGTTAAAGGGACCGGGTGGCGAGCAAAATGCAGTTGAACAAGAAAAAGATATCTATATCGGAGGCTTTATTCCTGCGAATTCAAAGCATAAAAACGAAGCATTTACGCTGATGGACAAGATGCTTTCCGTTGAAGGGTCACTGATTTCCTGCTTCGGCGAGGAAAATACAGACTGGAGAAATGCAATAGACGGTGAAATGTCAGGCTATGGGACAAAAGCAAGTATCACCACATTGAATTATTTCTCGGGCAAGATACAGAATAAGAATTATGCGGGAATAGGTCCGATGTATTTGGCAAAGGAGTATTCGGATGCAGTAGCATGGAACGGCGATAATTCTTTTGTGGAGTATCTGGATGCAAGAGCAACCAGAATATATGAACAGTATTTTATGAATAAAACAGCTACAGAAACCGAAGATAATAAAAATATAGTAATTAGGCTGTCCGAGCAGGAAATTGAAGACATACAAAGTGCTATTTTTGGCAGTAACAAATAAAAGCATAGTATTGAAGAAGAGGAAAAGCTGTGAGTAAGAAGGAAAAGAAACCGTTAATCAGAGAATTGACCCTGACAGTGTTGGGGCTGAGTACCGCAATGATTATTATGTGGTTACTTTTTTATGCCTTTATAAACCGCGTAATCATGCAACAGGTAATGCGCAGTATGGAGCATGTATCAGAGCAGATTATCTCGGAAATGGAAAAGTCTTTCCTGAATCTGGAGGAGGTTTCCTTTGAAATAAAGCATGATGAGGATATAAAGGAGACGCTTAAACAGAAGGACCATTCTCTGGTTGTTGAATATGCCGGAAGGGTAGAAGAAAAGATTAATCAGCTTGCAAAGGATAATATGTTTGTCGACAACCTGATTGTTTATAACACTCCCGGAGATTTTTACAGATTTGCAGGGAACCTTGACAATACAAGTATCAAGTATGTAATGCAGGTGGTTGAGCGCAATGAGCTCAAAAGTCACATTCAGATAAAGGTTGAAGCAAAAAACTATATCGGCTATGTGTCGGATATCTACGATGGCAATGACAAAATAGGTGCTATCGTCATATTAACTGAGGAAGAAGAAGTATACCGTCTTTTTGAGCGGGAGAGCAAAAACGAAAAACTCAGAATTGCTTTGGCTGCGGATAACCGGGTTATTCTGTCAAACCATCCTGATTTTATTGATAAAGACGCATCGGTTATCGAAGCGGAATCAAAGTATTGTCTGTATAGGAAGGTAGGATTCACGCCTTTTGGTGTACTTGTTTCTTACGAAGACTCGAACCATTATATAAGCATTATTTTCTTCTTTGCCATGCTCATAATGGCATTGATACTCTTTGCTATTTTGGAAGTATTCATATATTTCTGGCGAAAGAAATTCTTCTTGCCGATTCAGTCTGTCATTACAGAGGTTGAGAGTTTTGAAGGCGGAAAAGGCGAACACCTAGAACTTACCGGCATGGAACACTTTGACGGTCTGGTGCGCGGAATTAACGAGATGGTAGAGCGTATTAAGCAAAAAGAAAAGGAAGTCTTTGATGCATCGTATTCTCTTCAGGAAGCAGAACTTAAGAAACAGAGGGCCCTTGTTGTCTCTCTCAAGAAGCAGATAAGCGCACATTTTACCGTTAACATTTTAAATATTATAAAGGCCTTGGCAGTATCGGGAGAGAATGAGAAGGCAGGTGTTCTGTGTGACGGACTTTCATTTTTGCTTCGTTATGCAAATGCCGGGGATTCCTTTATTAGCGGAATGGATGAGTTCTTTGTGCTGACCAAATATGCCGAGATTATGGAGGTCCGTTATCCCGGAAGGTTCACGGTAGACATTGATATGGTCGATGAACTTGAAGAGATAGAACTTCCGAGGATGCTGCTGCAGCCTATTATAGAAAACAGTATTGTACATGGCATTGTCGGCGGAAAGACTGAACAGGGCGGAGAAGTACATGTATATGCTGAAATTCTCGATGACAAAGTGAAATTCATAATCGAAGACAACGGATGCGGTATGAAGCCCTCTGTTTTAAACGAACTGCGCGAGAACATTGCATGTGCCGATCTTAATGATGTAGAGGTTGAAGGACTCTCACATGTGGCATTGGTAAATATCGAACGAAGAATTCATTCATATTTTGGCAATGAGTATGGCATTTCGGTAGAATCAGAGCAGAACAAGGGGACAAGCATTACCGTGATATTGCCGCATTGTAAGCGGTTCACATAAGCCTGTTGATAAGGGAAAGGAGGATAATTTCATGAACAGAAGGATTGCTTTGTTTATTTGTATAACTGTTTGCGTCGCCATGCTTGCAGGGTGCGGTAAAGACGCGGCAAAGCATGAAATGACAGACTGGGAAAAGGCAGCACAGCTTACAGCCGAGCAGTCATCAGAGGAGCTTTATGAGGTTGCAAAAGGTGAAGGTGTTTTGAGTATTTATACGGTATCTTCAAGACTGTTTGATGTTGCGGAGTCCTTCCAAAAACAGTATCCGGGGCTTCTGGTCGAGGTAAATTACTACAGAGCTGAGGATATGGTAGAAAAGGTAAAGCAGAATAACGAGAACGAGGCCTTTGACTGCGATCTCCTCTTTATCACAAACGGAGACGGAAGTATAACTGAGGACCTGATTCCAAATAAGCTGGCTTACAAGTATGTTCCGTATGATATGGAAGATAAGCTCAGAAGCGGCGGCTCTGATGAGTATGTAAGTGTTTTGCTGGAGGTTCCCCTTCTCACTTATAACGACGATTATTATACAGATGCACCTATCTCCAACTGGTGGGAACTGACAGAGGAAAAATGGCGCGGAAAGCTATATATAACCAATCCCGCAAAGAGTATGATTTCCTACACACTGTTTTCTATGTTTATAAAGAACAGCGAGAAAATGGAGAAATCCTACGAGGCATATTTCGGGGAAAAATATGAAGCGAAAGATAACGAAAGCGCAGGAGAAGCCTTTATCCGAATGCTTGCCCAAAATGATATAAATGTGGTGAACGACAGTGATGATGTGGCAAATGCGGTCGCGGAACCGGGAAGTAAAAGTGACGCTGTAGGTATATTAAACGCCAGCAAGCTCAGAATGCGCGATCAGGGATATCCGTTGCAGGTATGCTATGACTTAGAGCCCTTTGCGGGTGTTATAAATCCGGCAAATATTATGATTGCGGGCGGAGCAAAGAATATTAACAGTGCTAAGCTTTTTATACGCTGGATTCTTGGTGAAGCAGACGGAACAGGGGAGGGCTACAAGCCATTTCTGCAGGAAGGAGCATGGCCGTCACGTGTCGATGTTGAGGGCGGTGCGACCAGGAAACTCGAGGATATGAATGTCATTTACACTGATGAAACCTATTCGTCAAAGAACAGAGAAGCTTTCATGAATTTCTGGAATCAATTGAATAAATAAAACCGAAGCTGCCATAGAGAAATCTGCGGCAGCTTTTCTTAATATTTTACTAACGGATATGAAGATTTTCTATGTTATCGTAACAGAGTTCCTTATACAATAGAACGTGACGTCAGAGGGTTGATTTTGAAATTACCGGTCTGATAAAAACAATAAGCAAAAACGGAGGTTTTTAAAATGAGATTATTTGGAAAGAAACTTGGAGCGCTTTTATTGGCGGGGGCACTGGTAGTCGGTTCAATCGGTACGGTTGATGTTCAGGCAAAAACATCATATGATTTGGATCTGGCTGAGGAAATTGACATCAATGAAAGAATTGATGGTGAACTGACTGAGGATAACCCCGATGAGTACGATGTGTAC